>CANLTP010000014.1 GCA_947494085.1 Actinomycetota bacterium
TCAACCATGCCGATTATGGCAAAAGTCGAGGTGTCTTTGATCATTCCGATATACATGCTTCCAATATTTGGAATTGCAATTTTTGTGGCTTGGGGGAGCATCACGGATCGAAAGATTCGCGCTCGGGTTAATCCAAGCGCCAAACCTGCTTCACGTTGTCCTTTGTGAATAGCTTGTAGCGCAGATCTGAAAATTTCGCAGAAGAATGAAGAGTAAAGAAGCGTTAAAGCAATCACGCCGGCTTGAAAAACAGTGAAGTTATGACCAAATAGCAATGACCAGCCGAAGTAAACCCAGATCACACTTACAAGTGCTGGGATGCCGCGGAAGATATTTACATAGAAGCTTGCAAAAATTGAGAAAACTTTGAATCGGCTCATACGGGCTAGCGCAAAAATCAAGCCGATGACCATCGAGAGAATTAGTGCAACAATTGAAACGCCAATTGCAGTCAAGAGTCCCTTAAGTAAATCGACCCGGAAATCCCAGACCAAGTGCCACATGAAGTTAATAGGTGCGACACCATCTTCTTCTAGTCTAAACATCACAACACCGACCCAATAAATTCTTGGGCACGTTGGTTTGTGCAATTTTCGAAGAAATCTGAACCACCGGTAGCAACGATATTTCCGGCTTCCATAAAGATATTTAGGTCACCAATCTCACGCGCAAAGTTCATCTCATGTGTAACAACGACCATAGTCATTCCAGATTCCGCTAGATCGCGCATAACTGCAAGAACTTCGCCTACAAGTTCAGGGTCTAGGGCAGAAGTAGGTTCATCAAACAACATCAACTCTGGATCCAAACTCAGAGCTCGAGCAATCGCTACACGTTGCTGTTGTCCACCAGAAAGTTGTGAAGGATAATTTGCAGCAAACTTTAAAAGCCCGACTTTATTTAATTCGTGGGCTGCTCGCTCTTGAGCGTCACTAAGCGATCCACCACGAACAGATCTATACGGCAGAGCTAGATTATCTAGCGCTGATAGGTGAGGAAATAAATTAAATTGTTGAAAAACCATTCCAACTTTACGGCGAAGTTCAATCGGTTTTCCGCGCTTACCTTCTTGGCCGGGAATACCAGGACCAAATTCAGTTCCTAAAAATTTAATTGAACCAACATCGGGTTCTTCTAATAAATTCATGCAACGTAGAACTGTTGATTTTCCAGAACCGGATGGACCAAAAATTACGGCATGACTTCCCTTTGTAACTTGTAAATCAATTCCATGCAGAACTTCAATAGTTCCAAAAGTTTTACGAACGTCGGAAAGCTCCATCAATACTTCGCTTGCTGGCACCGTTGGTTAATCCTTCCGTCCGTTAAGTTAAATTCAGGTGAACTCTGGGGGAAATCTTTACATGAATCGGCTTCTCTTAACAGAGTTATTTATTACAAAAACATAACTTTTTTCACGCTTACCGCCCAGTAGTTCTCATTGCGAACAACGGGTTCCGGGCCACCCAGAAAAAAGCACAATTAAAGGTCTAGGAATTTCAACCAAACTAGGGGAGGGTTGAGGGGTGAGTGAAACCAATTCCCAACTTGACCGACAAGCGGTAGAAGAGCTGGTGCACAAATATTGCTATTTCTTTGATCGCAATTTGCCTAAGGAATTGGCGATGTTGTTCACCGAGGATGCGGTTGTTGATTACGGCCCAGAGATTGCTAACTTAACCAGTCGAAAACAAATTTTAGAAATGGTTTCAAAAGGATTAACAGAAACTTTTTTGGCAACTAGCCACCATATTTCGAATTTCATGATCATGTCTCAAGACAGTAGTTCTGCCAGGTCAACTTCTTATCTTTATGCCTGGCATAAATATCGTTCTAAAGAGGAGATTGGCCATCTCTGGGGTGGATACGAACATGAATTTGTAAAGATAGACGGCAAGTGGTTTATCAAGAATTTAAAACTTTTCGGCGTAGGACTTCAAGATTTCCATAGAAATACCATGCACTCAAATGGTAGAAAATAACTTAAAAAGTTTTAACGAATATAGGAGGCGCCGTTAACATCTATTGTTGAACCAGTTAGATGACGGCAAGATCCAGATGAAAGAAAAACAATAAGTTCGCCAAGTTCTTCGGGTTTAACAAGTTCGCCCATTACTAGCTGAGATTTCATAGCTTCTTCGCCGCCTCGGACTACTGCTGCTAAATCTGACATTCGGGTTTTAACAATTCCAGGTGAGATTATGTATGCCAAGATGCCTTCTTTAGCAAAATTCTTTGCAATAGTTTGAGTCAATGCTTTCACAGCGGCTTTAGATGCGGCATATGCGGGGAGTGTTGGAAGAGCTGAACCGCGCTGACCAGACCAACTGGACATCGAAATTATTACGCCGCCCTCTATTTTGCGAAAATGCTCAACAGCTTCCTTCATGATATTTGCGGCTTCAAAAACATTGATTGCGAATGTATCTGCCCAACCCTTATCCCACACTTCTGATGTGCCTTCAAAGGGAGTTTCAATATTAACTGCGGCATTGTTTACGAAGATATCTATCTTGGGCACGGCTGCTAGTGATTTTTGCCAGAGAGTTCGACCAGAGCCAGCAACTGCTAGATCCTCTTGAATAAAAGTCTTACGAGAATCTGGGATGCCAGATAAATTATCGATAGCACCTTGTGCGAAAGAACTGTAATGGGCGATCACGTGTGCACCTGCTGATGCTAGTGACAGGGCAGCAGCAGCACCGATGCCTCTAGATGCACCAGTAACTAAAGCAGTTTTTCCAGTCAAGTCATATGTCATTTTATGCTCCACCATCTACTGAAATAAGTTGACCAGTAATGCCCGAAGAAAGTTCACTTGCTAAGAACTCTATTGTATTTATAACTTCCTCTTCAGTAGCGATTCTGCCAAGTGCGGTCTGTCCCGCTATTTTTGCTAAATAATCATCGAGTGAGCCTTGATTTTTTTCTAAGCGTTTTTCAATTCGGGATATCAGAGCCTTCGTAGCAATCGGTCCTGGCGCAACACCATTTACCCGAATTCCATCCCGCCCAAGATCAAGTGCTGCAGATTTAATGATGCCCAGCGCGGCATGCTTGCTTGCAACGTAGGCAGCGATATTTGGATCGCCTTTAATGGAGTTTATGGATCCAGTTACTACGACTGTGCCAGAACCCTTTCGCATCAACTTTGCACCATGCGAGATAGTTAAAAAGAGGGCATTTACATTTATATCAATTACTTTTTTCCAGTCGCCAAAATTCGTCTCACTTATTCGGCTCCACGATGGAACGATTCCCGCATTCGCACAGAGGACATCTATTTGCTGATACTTCTCAGATATCTGCTTGAAAGCTTGTGTTACAGCGCTCTCATCGGTTAAATCACAACTTATATGTTCAACGCCATCAATCTCATTATCTGGCTTGCTTAAATCAATAGAGATAACTCGTGCACCATTTGCAACAAACCGTTTAACAATTCCATAACCAATTCCGGAGGAGCCACCTGTAACGACAGCTAATTTATTAGCCATGTTCGTGTGCGTCATCCGAACTCCTTTAATCGATTCGTCATATTGAAATTGAAGCGTACTTATTATTTCACTTTCGCGCTACTACCTTTATGATAGATACAACAACAGAATTAGATGGAGCGTCAACGGTGTCAAAATTTCTCGAGCTACCCCAAGCTATAGAGAGTTATGTGAAAAATGGTGACCTGATTGCCATGGAGGGTTTCACCCACCTGATTCCATTTGCGGCGGGCCATGAAATTATTCGCCAGAAGATTACGGACTTAACCGCTGTCCGATTAACTCCAGATTTAATTTACGATCAAATGATCGGTGCGGGCTGTGTTAAGAAACTTATTTTTTCTTGGGGCGGCAATCCTGGCGTTGGTTCACTTCATCGCTTCCGCGATGCTTATCAAAATAGTTGGCCAAATAAGATTGAAATTGAAGAGCACACACATGCTGGTCTTACAAATCGATATGTTGCTGGGGCCTCGGGCATCGGATTCGCTGTTCTTAAGGGTTACTCAGGTTCAGATTTAGTCAATCACACTCAGAATGTTGCAGAAATTAAGTCACCCTTCTCGGATGAAGTTATTACAGCTGTAGCTGCCATCAATCCAGATGTAACGATTCTCCATGCGCAGCAAGCAGACAAAGCTGGCAATGTAATGATGTGGGGAATTACTGGAGTAGCAAAGGAAGCGGTATTCGCGGCATTAAAAGTAATTGTCACCGTCGAAGAAGTTGTTGAAAAATTCGAACCTAAATTCAGTTCAATAATTATTCCAAGTAACTTAATTGATGCAATTTCGGTAGTGCCAAATGGTGCTTGGCCGTCATATGCATCCGATTTTTATGAGCGCGACAATAATCAATACATCGCTTGGGATGATATTTCTAAAGATCGTGATCGATTCACTGAATGGTTGAATAGCGAGATCTACAGCAAGAGTTCGGCAGGTAAATAACATGAACACCACTTGGACCGCCGATGAAATGATGACAATTGCTGCAGCAAGAACACTGCAAGATGGAAATACCTGCTTTGTTGGAATTGGCATTCCAAGCACAGCTGCAATCTTGGCTAAATCTATGCAAGCACCTAATTTATTTTTGATTTATGAATCTGGAACTGTAAACACCAATCCACAAAAATTGCCTCTCTCTATTGGAGATGGCGAATTGGCCAACCACGCGCTAACAGTTGTCGGTATGCCAGAAATCTTTAACTATTGGCTGCAATCTGGTCGCATCGATGTTGGATTCCTGGGTGCAGCTCAGATCGATCGATTTGCAAATATCAATACAACTTTTATTGGCCAATCTTATGATTCTCCGAAAGTGCGCTTACCTGGTGCTGGGGGAGCAACCGAGATTGCTGCCTCTTGTAAAGAGGTAGCCATAATTATTCGCCAGACAACTAGAACATTTGTAGAGCACGTGGATTTCATTACTTCAATGGGATTTGGCTCTGGGCCAGGCTCCAGAGCGAAGAATCGGTTACGCGGTGGTGGCCCAAGTCGAGTTATTACTGATTTAGGAATATTGGAACCTGATCCAGAAACTTTAGAACTAACTATGACTTATCTTCATCCCGGAGTCGACGTCAGTCAAGCAATTGAAAATACTGGTTGGAAGTTAAAGGTTTCACCTAATCTAAAGACCACAAAAGCCCCAGAACAATCTGAGCTAGATAAAGTCAGAGCTTTGGTTAGCACCTCTGACAAATAAGTTAGGGCTTAACTATCTTTCCCAAAAGCTTATTTAATTTCATAAGTGCAAGATCACGCTTCTCGGTATTTTTCTCCCATTTAGCGTCAGGCAACTTACTTTCAATATCAGCAGCAACGCGTTCCACTAGCGCTTCATCCCAAGGATCGTTCTGGCCACGCTCTCTGCCCATTTCAAAGTAACTCTTACCCATTCTTGCCACATGAGCTCTTATTCCTCCGCGAACATTTAGCGCGGATGTAGCGAATGGTCCAATGATTGACCAGCGCTTTCCTAGCCCTTCAGTAACAATTAAATCTAAATCGGTTGGCGAAATAACACCATCGCGCACTAAACAATAAGCCTCACGCAAAATCGCACCTTGAAGGCGATTGAAAACAAAGCCTTGCGGTTCGTTGTTAACTCGAATTGGAATAATCCCAACCTTAATAAGAAAATCTGTGCAAGTTTTTATTGATTGTTCTGATGTGAACTTTGCAGGAACAACTTCAGCGATAGAAATTAAGTAAGGGGGATTGCCTGGATGAACAACTAGGCATCTCTCGTTACTTGCGATACTTGAAGCGAATTCACTGGGCCGAAGGGCTGATGAAGAACTTGCAAGAATTGCATCTGGCTTAGCTAGGCTCACCAACTTGGTAAACAAATCTCGCTTTAGTTCTAAATTCTCCGGACCGCATTCCTGAACGTAATCAGCCCCAGCAACAGCCTCTGCTAAATCCAGAGTCGTCTGAATTCTTCCCATGATTTTCTTAGGAGAACTAGTTAACAACTTATTTTCATCAAGTAATTCCAGGCGGTTTTTGACCTGGCTTTCAAAGTTACGTAGAGCAGATTCTTCAATATCGTAAACTTTTACTTTGTAGCCAGCCCGGGCAAAAACAATCGCCCAGCCAATTCCAATACTGCCTGATCCGACTATAGAAAACTTTGGATCAGACAATTAAATTCCTCTTGAAATCAATTAGAGATTCCGTATTTGCGTTTATATGCTCGCCAAGTAGTAGCCCATTTAGCAGGATCACTTAAATTAGTTGAATTCTGCTTATGAACAACTTGGTTATGTGGTGAAGTCTTAACTAACTCTGGATTAGTTCTAGCCTCATTGCATACAGTCTCTAGAACATCGATCCAGTAATCGATATCTTCAACCGACCACAATTCACCAGCTTCAGGAGTGAATGGCTCAGGAATAAACCAAGGTTCGTGGCTTAGCCAGTAGGCATCTACGCCAAAGTCAGTCATTCGATTTTGAACATCGAAAACCGAAACTCCAGTATCCGCAGTTAATTCACCCAAGCTGTATCTAGTCATCTCGAGGCGACGACCTTTAACATCTGGCATACCTTTGGTGATTCCAGGAATCTCAAGAAGTCTTTTCTCCATATAGTTATTAGCAAGAACTGAGATGTTTGCGGCGTCACGTAAACCTTCGATGCCCATAGATCTAGTCCAAGAGTAAGCACGAATGACTGTTGGAATGTTTCCCAAGAATTCACGGATACGGCCAACACTATGTTCGCCACCCTCTTTAAGGTAGAAACTTCCATCAGAATTTGTTTCTACAGTTGGACCAGCTAGGAATGGAATCAATTTTTCGTTACAACCGTAAGCACCGACAGCAGGACCGCCGCCGCCCTTTGGACCACCAAAAGTTTTATGCAACATATACATACAGGCATCGAAACCGATATCTGCTGCACGAATACGAGTCATTACGCCATTGAAATTTGCGTGATCATAGAAACATAATCCGCCAGCATCATGAACAATCTTTACCCACTCTTTGATATGTGGATTATAAATTCCAATATCATCTGGGTTGTTTACCATCAGAGCAGCGGTGCGATTGGAAACAACGGCCTTTAGCGCTTCAACTGAAGGAAATCCGTCATCTTCAAGAGGTAGTGTGATGATTTTAAATCCGGCAGCAGCTGCAGTAGCTGGATTACATGGGTGTGCTTGGGCAGTTGTGATGATTTCATTTCGTTGCTCTAGTTCACCACGTGATGCGTGATATGCGCGAGTCATGCAAGCTTGAGTGTATGCAGCGTCTGCGCCACCACCTGCTTGAAACACGAACTTATCAAGACCAGATAGTTTGCGAAGTAGATGATCAAAGCGATCAACAACTTCCAAGATACCTTGCATGGTCTCTGGATCTTGATGTGGGTGCATTTCTGCGACAAATGGTTGGTAAACAATTCGCTCATTTACTCTTGGGTTGTATTTCATGGTGCAAGTACCGAACAAGCTGATACCCATCATGCCTAGTGTTTGTTGAGATAAATGTAAGTAATGACGCTGGACTTCGAACTCTGAAAGTTCAGGAAGATTAAGTGGATTGGCTCGCTTCATTCCTGCTGGCAATAGATCGAGCGCATTACCAACGGTTTCAGCAATTTTCGATTCAGTCTTTGGCGCAATTGATCCACGGCGACCGCTCTGACCCATCTGCATCACAAGTGGTTCGTCCCAAACCGGTGCGTGATACTTGCGAATCTTTGACTTAATCATTTTGCTACCTCCTCCAATGCAGACACTAAGGAATCTAAATCTTCCAAGGTGTGAATCTCGGTTACGCAGTAAAGCGCAGATTGTCCTAAGTTAGGGAAGTCTTTCGATAGATCTTTTCCGCCAAAAATCTTCTTTGCTAGAAGTGATTTATTAATTTCAGATACTTTTTTCTTAGTGCCATCAAAATTAACAACGAATTCTTTGAAGAAGCCTGAAGGCCAAGTGACAGATACACCTGGAATCTCTGCAATCTTCTTAGCTGCGTAATGACTGCGCTGGAGAATTGTCTTACCGATTTCGGCAAAGCCATTTGGTCCAAGTAATGACATGTAAGTTGCATTTGCAACAGTCCAGAGATAAACCGAGTTACCGGTCCAATCCTTGCCGTGCTCTCGAGATCCGTATGAAGATTGTTCGAAGAGGGTTAGGCCAAATGCCATTTCACCTGGCTCAGAAGTTCCGGTCAAACTTACTTGAAGCGTTGGGTATTCGTGGGCATATTTTTCATCGTCCCTTGTTGCGATAAATCCACCAACGCCACCACCAGCATTCATATGAACACCTAATGGTTGAGTCGTTCCAACAACAATATCTGCGCCATATTCGCTAGGGGATGGCAGAACGCCAAGCGAGATTGGATCTACGCCAATGATGACTTCTGCGCCAGCATCATGGGCAATCTTGGAAATCTCTTTAGCTTCACTTTCAATTACGCCCAAATAATTAGGGTTATCGAAGTAGACAGAAGATACATCTTTGGAAATCTTCGCCTTTAGATCATCGATCTTAATGCGACCAGTTTTTGCATCGGTATCGACCATTACAATTTCAAGATAACCATCTAATTCTGGGTATCCGCAATAGGTTTTGAAAACTGCCAGACGTTCTGGATCAATTGAAGATTGAACTAACACTTTGCCGCGCTTATTTATTCTTGCAGCCATGCGAATCGCGTGACCGCCTGCTGTTCCAAAGCTATAGAGCGGTAGACCAACGAATTCCATTCCTACTAATTCACCGATCTGGCTCTGGAATTCAAACCAGACTTGATTTCGACCTTGATCAGAAGAAGGAGTTCCCCAAACCGGAGTTAGAAACTCAGTTCTTGTAACCATTTCATCGCAAATAGCTGGAACGTAATGTTGCCAGCATCCGGCTCCAAGGAAATTTAGGTTCTCTTCGGCAGTTGCATTCTTTCTAAGAATTCTTGTTAGATGCTTGTAGAGCGCCGCTTCGGAGGGAATTTGTGGATCGAAATTCCAGTCGCCCTTAAAAACATGATCTTTTGGAATCTGTTCAAATAGCTCGTCAATGTCGGTTACGTTCGCAACCTTTAGTAGCTCATTGAAACTTGCTTCCGCAGAGTTCGCCATAAAAGGATGGGGAGTTGGCAGGTCTTTATTCTTTTCCATCGTTACTTCCCTTTCAGTTCTGCGAACATATCAACTGGCCTTAACGCTATTTGGAGCAAATCCCGATGAGACAACTTTACATACTAGGGTTCGATTTTTCGCTACGTGAACTTGAATAAAATCTGGGAATAGCTTCTCGGAAAGAGCATCGTCGAAGTCCACGTAAAGCCGGGTCGGAACGGTCCCGGTCATTTTGCTGGCGCTCGCTAACACAAATGAATTCTCTGCCCCAATACGAGACATGACCTCGTAGCTCAACTGTTGATTGCCTCTGCCCAGTAAGAACCCTTGCCCACCGATTACGCCAAGAAATATAAAGGGCCCCATAACTTTTGAATGAGAACTTATAAGTCCAAGAATCTGGCTTTCGTCTAAATCTTTTCCAATGAGTTTGCCGTTAAAGAGCGCATCTACTCCGGCAAGTGAGTGACCTGAATCAGTAACACCTAATTCATTTAAGATTAATTTGGCACTTCTGCCAGGGCCGAAAAAGTAGAGGCGATCATTAGAAATCTCAGCAGCCAAATGTTTTGCTAGCTCGGCGAGTGCAACATCGCTACTTGCATTGGAATTAACCTTAGGACTGGTTATCTTGCTTGGTGCTGAAAAGGTTTTAGCACTGCCAAAGTAGTGGGATTGAGAGTAATCAAGTTGCGAATCTGTAAGATCTAAAATCTCAGTATTAGCAAACACTAATTCTTTTCCACTTTCAATCGAAGCAATCGCATCCAGAAGAATCTCGGCTGCTTCTTCTGGATAATTTGCAAAGACGCCACTTCGCATCTTCACTCCAGCTGGAATTCCCAAGATTGGAATGGATTCGCCAACAACTGAGAAAATATCCCGAGCAGTTCCATCTCCACCAGCGAAGAGAATTACATCAACGCTCTTTGCCATGAAAGCGAGTGCTGCGCTTTGGGTATCCGCTGAAGTTGTTTCTAAACCGCTGCCTTCGCCGACTATTTCAAAGGGAAGATTGAAAGATTCAAGGACTTCTGCGCCCATCTTGCCTGCTGGCGCAAAGAATGAAATTTTCGAAGCTTGGGGGAGTAGAGATTTAATTGCTCTCTGGGTTCGCTCAGTTGAAACTACTTTCGCCCCTAGATCTTTGGCACGTTGTAGAAGCGAGTCATCAGTTCCATGCAGGCCAACTTTGCCACCCATACCGGCAATTGGATTTATCAATAATCCAATCTTTAGCTTCCCCTGCTTTTGCATTTATTACATGCGTCCGATTTCTTTGGCTACTTCATCAACTGCTTTGCGAACAGTTTTCACCATAATCTCTAATTCGGAATCAGTAACAATAAACGGTGGTGAAAATGCAACGGTATCTGCCGCAGGAAGTGCTCGAGTAATTACGCCTAATTCCATTGAGCGCTTAGCAACTCTTGGCGCAATCTTGAGCGAAGGATCAAAAGCTTCTGGCTTGTCGCGATTTGCAACTAATTCGACTGCGCCAATTAAGCCTTGACCGCGAATTTCGCCAACAAGTGGATGGTCTGCAAAATAAGTTTGTAGAAGTTGGTGGAGAAGAACTCCTTGCTTCGCAGCCATACCAACATAGTTATCGCGTTCGACAATCTCTAAAGTTTTCAGTGCGCAAGCAGCGGCTAATGGATGTGCGGAATATGTATAACCGTGACCGAAGGCACCATATTTTTCACTGCCATCACGAATTACGCTCCAAACTTTCTCAGAAACAATCGATCCAGAGAGTGGAACGTAGGCCGAAGTTAAACCCTTGGCAATTGTTATTAAATCTGGCTCCATGCCAACAACGCTGGTTCCAAACATCTGCCCAAGGCGACCAAATGCAGTTACAACTTCATCTGCAATTAACAGAACATCATATTTCTTCAATACCTTCTGAATTGCTGGGAAATATTCGCTAGGAGGAACAATCACGCCACCAGCTCCTTGCACAGGTTCAGCAATAAATGCTGCAACTGTGTCTGGACCTTCATTGATGATCATGGTTTCTAATTCATCAGCCAGAGTCTGTGAGAACTCGGCATCTGTTGCGCCAGGTGCTTTCTCCCATAGTCGGTGTGGTGGACGGACGTGTCTAATCATTGGGAGCGGTAAATCAAATCCCTGATGCAGATTTGATAATCCAGTTAGTCCAGCAGATAGGACAGTTACACCGTGATATCCACGATGTCGAGAAATAATTTTCTTCTTATTTGGTCTTCCAAGTGCATTGTTATAAAACCAAATAATTTTTGCGTGGGTATCGTTCGCATCTGATCCGCTGTTACCAAAGAAAACTTTCGACATTGGAACTGGACACATATTAATTATTCGCTCTGAAAGTTGAGCAGCTAAGTCGGTGCTCATTCCAGAGAAGGTATGGTAATAAGAGAGCTTTTTAACCTGATCATGAATAGTGTCAGCAAGTTCAGTATTGCCGTAGCCAAGATTTACACACCATAAACCGGCCATAGCATCGAGAAATTTATTGCCTTCGCTATCCGTTAGCGTCGAACCTTTTCCCTCAACGATAATTTTTCCACCAGTTGATTCGTGCGACTTCAGCGCAGTAAATGGATGGAAAAAGAAGCTAGTATCTTTTTCGGTAAGTGAAAGTCCCGAATCTTTGCTCATTGAAATTGCCACCCTTATTTGTTCGCTATGCGTAAATTCGACTAATTCAAATCTAGCGACTCTATAAAGAGGTGTCTAGCCCATTTTGATAAAACTATTGTTATGACTGCATTGCAAGGGCTTTTTCGATGCCCTTTACGCTTTTTTGAAGTTTAGGCAGGAACTCGTTCTGCAGTTGATCAATGCTGACCCGCGACGCGTGAGCGCTTATATTTGCTGCAGCTAAGACTTTGCCATCTTTCCCGTGAATTGGAACTGAGACAGATTCCAATCCCTCTTCTAACTCTTCGGAAACAATCGAATAACCATTCTTTCGAACGTCTTCAATAATAGTTCTAAGTTTTGCTTCTTCAACCACAGTCTTAGAAGTTAACTTCTCTAATTTGGCATTGGCGAAATAGGAATCTATTTCAGCTGGTTTCATTGAAGCAAGCAAGACTCTTCCCATTGAAGTGCAATATGCCGGAAGTTGGGTACCGACCGCCAAGTTAATTGTCATGATGCGGTTTGCGGTCACACGACAGACGTAAATTACATTCTCGCCCTCAAGCACCGAGGCCGAACAGGATTCGCGTAAATCAGCTGATAATTCTTCAAGATGCATTTGCGCTGTCGATACCAAACTGAATGAAGATAGATAGGCATAACCAAGAGTTAACACCTGGGACTTCAAAAAGAAATGGCGTTCCGTGCTTCCTACATAGCCGAGAGCTTCGAGAGTTAGTAGAAACCTTCTTGCTGTAGCGCGGGTGTATCCAGTTAGTTCGGCAACTTCAGAGAGAGTAAGTCTTGGATTTTCTTCGCTAAAGATTTTCATAATCACAAGACCGCGCCCTAGGGATTGCACGTAATCTTTAGATCTAGCTAAATCTTTCTCTTCCACAAGTCTCCCTAAATAATTCCGATTTTGGTGGTAGAACGATACTTAAATTGGTAGGGGTTGAGTACTCAATTTCTTCGATGTTGAAAGATAAATGCCCAGCATGATGATTGGGAAGCCGACAATCAAGCCCAGAGAAATTGATTCGTGCGCAAAGAGAACACCGATTGAAATTGAGACGATTGGATTGGTGAAAGCTAGTAGTGCGATATTTTGCGGCCCGATTTCCTTAATTGCTTCAAGATAAATTATGAATCCAATTGCAGTGCAAAGTAGGGAGACAGCCAATGCTGCAATTACGTATCTAGTTTGCAGGCTGTCTGCCGGCCAACTCGATGCGCCAGGAGCAAACCAAATTGCGGAGGTAAAAATCAGGGCAACTGCAAGAACTCCTGATGTTGGAACTTCTGAAAGATGTCGTCGCACGATTCGTGGGCCATAGGCAAATCCCATAGTGCATAAAACAACAAGTAAAACTTTTCCTATCTCTGACTTACCAATTGCGGCATCAATTCCAATCAGAAATGCCACGCCAATAATTCCAGTTATAACTCCCGCGATTCGTGGCCGAGTAATTGCGCTATGTTCACGTTCGATAAAGGCAAAAAGTAGAGCGAAAATTGGAATAGTCGCCATCAGCAAACCAACAACAGTGGTGTCAATGCTCTTCTGGGCATAACTAGTTAGCCACCAGGGAATTGTCATTTGCATTAGTGCGAAGACCAGGATCCAAGGCCACTTCTTTAGAGCAGCAAATAAAGTTTTCTGTTGCATCGCATAGACAAGCATTACTAATCCGGCCAAAAGCGCGCGGATTAAAACGATACTGCTAGGTTGATATCTTTCTAGAAGAATCTTTGTGAAAATCCAGGGCAAGCCTCCGACGATGCTGCTACCTATAAAGAGTAATAAACCACGCCTACTCATTTGAAGATTCTTGAGC
>CANLTP010000015.1 GCA_947494085.1 Actinomycetota bacterium
CCACTTGCCTTAACCTAAAAAGTTAAGTTAAACCTAGGAGAGATATGAAAGCTAAATATGTAATATTTGCTTCAGCAATTGCTTCGGCACTTGTTGTGAGTTCACTTCCAGCACAAGCTGCTGGTGTGGATATGAAGATCGGTACTATTCACCCACTTACAGGTGGAAATGCTGATTACGGTATTGGTTTGACTACTGCTGCAGAATTCGGCGCAGAGCAAATTACAAAAGCTATGAAGGCTGCAAAGGTGCCTGGAACTTGCAAAATCACTGCTTCTGAAGATGATCAAGCAACTCCTGCACTTGCAGTTGAAGCAGCAACCAAGCTTGTAAAGAGCAACAAGGTAAATGCAATTGTTGGCCCACTAACTTCTGGTTCAACAACTCTTGCTGCACAATCTGTAACTGTTCCTAACAATGTGGTCATGATTGCTACTGCAGCATCAAGCCCAGTAATTACAAAGTTTGTAGATAAGGATCTGTTGTTCCGCACATATCCATCTGACGCTTTCCAAGGCAAAGTTATTGTTGCCGCTGTTCAAAAGAAGTTTGGTAAGACAGTAACGCTAAGCATTGGCGCACGTAACGATGCATTCGGAACTGCTCTTGCAAACGTTGTAACCAACGAATGGGTTAAGGGTGGCGGAGACATCGGTCGTAAGGTTCTTTGGAATCCAGATAACGCAACCTTCGATTCAGAAGCAAAGCTTCTAACTGAAGGCTCACCAGATGTTTGGGTAATCGTTGACTTCCCTGACACATTTGCAAAGGTTGGACCTGCATTGGTTCGCACAGGCAAGTGGGATGCAAAGAAGACATTCTTCACAGAAGCTATGTATGACGCAGCAGTTATTAAGACTATTGGTGTCGACATAATGGGCGGCGCAAGCGGTACTGCTGCAAAGTCAATTGGAATCGCATCTGATAAGTGGAAGGCAGCTCGTAAGGCTGCTAAGCCAGCAACAAAGGAAACTTTCGTTGATGCTTCAGGCTACGATGCAACAGTTCTACTGTGCCTTGCAGCAATTCACGGAAAGAGCACTAAGGGTTCAGTTCTATCAAAGAGCCTACGTGCTGTTTCAGGCGCTAAAGGTGGAGCAAACATTCCATGGAGCAAACTGACTGATGCAGTCAAGGCAGCAGCAGCTGGTAAGAGCTTTACCTACCAAGGTGCTTGGACCACTGCAAAGTTTGATGCATACGGTGATTCAAGTGGAGCACTATTCCGCGTCTACAAGATTGCAGCTGATGGAACACTCAGCTCTGATGATGCCGAGGATGTTCGCTTCTAGTTGATCCTGAAGGTTCAGCAAATTAGCTGAACAAAAAGGATTGTGTTTAACAATTTGGGCCCTAGGAAATCTAGGGCCCAAATTTTTTTATATCGCCTTTAAAGTTGAATTGATTCTTCTAACTGCCTCTTCAATAATTTCAAAGCTTGTAGAGAAATTAATTCTTATAAATCCTGTGCCGGTAGGTCCGTAAAGATGGCCGGGTGCAACTGCAATTTTTCCATGGGTTAGTAATACATCTGCAATATCTTCGCGACTTTTAAAATTCTTAAATTTATCGATTTGTCGCAGGTCGAGCCAGCCGAAATAGCCGCCATCTGGTTCTCGATATCCAATATCAAACTCAAGCTCGGAGAGTAAGTTGCCTAAATGAGTTCTCGATTGATCTAATTGTTCGATTACTTTATCCAACCAATCTCTGCTCTCACCATAGGCTGCCGCTGATGCAACGGCACCAAAAAGTGAGGCACGTGAGTGCACAGCCGTAGGTATTCCAGAAACAATCTGCTTGGTCTTCTCCCCAACCGCGACTATTTGGGCACACTTCAAACCAGCAATACTCCAGGACTTTGTTGCTGATAGAAATGAAATTCCAACCTCTTTAGCAACCTCAGAAGCGTTTAGAAATGGGGTAAAGCTTCTCTCCTTATAAGTTAGAGGTGCATGAATCTCATCCGAAGCAATTACAACGCCAAATTGATTGGCAAGATCCGCTAGCTTTGCTAAATCTAGTTGGGAAAATACTGCTCCTACCGGGTTATGTGGATTGCAAAGAATATGCACCTTAACTCCAGTTGCGTAGCCCTCGGCTATTTTCTCGAAGTCGAGTGAGTAAGTTAATTGATCTTCAATTAACGGAACGTCATACGGTTTACAATTTACTTCCTTGATCCAATTGAAAAAATTATAATAAACCGGGGTGTTTATCATTATTTGGTCCCCTGGTTTGACTATTTGCCGGCAAACTTCAATAACGCCGACTCCGACATCAGGACAAATCTTTATATCTTCAGGAGTTATTTTCCAATTCCATCGATCTGCTGCAAAATTAGTTAGGTTTTGACCCAACTCCGGTATTTTCCCTAAGTATCCAGCATCAGAGTTGTTAACTAAATCAATTAAGGATTTCTTAATAGGTTCAGAAAGTTCAAAATCCATTACTGCAAATGGCATAGGCAGGATTTCAGCAGGATAGGCGCGCCACTTCTCACTTTTTCTTTGCTGCAGCGAGGACAATTTTGCTACTGCTACCGGCTTATTATTTTTTTCCACCCGAGTAGCGTAGTGTAATTGGGATTGATAAAACGATAGCAACGAGAGTAAAATATTTAATCTTATGGAGACACTATCTACAAAGAAATTGTCTGGTCACCCAGTTTCATTAGCTGTTCTAGATTTTGGGCTTTTCACGGTTCACTCCAATGGCAGAATAATTGGAATCCCTGGTTTTTTGGTAACCACAAGTGCTGGTGAGAAAATTCTTATTGATACTGGATTTCCAGAGAAGTATGCAGAAAATTTAGAGAAGGCCTCGCTTGAAGATAACTTAGGTGAGTTTGGCGAACTGCTTGAACTTACCTATGAGAATCAACCTGTCGCTCAATTGGCAAAACTTGGATTAACTAAGAACGATCTAGATTTTGTAATTATTTCCCATACGCACATTGATCATGTTGGCAATATCGATAGATTTCCTGGGACTCCAATAATTATTGGCAAAGAGGAGAGAGCTTTAGAACGTCCTATCTACTGGAGGGGTAAAAAACCTTTAGAGTGGCCAGCAAGCGAATATCTCTTAGTTGAAAGTGATTACGATTTTGGACCCAACTTTAAAATTCTTCACGTTCCAGGCCACACACCAGGTGAGTTATCAATCCTGCTTACACTCCCTAACACTGGTTCCATTCTTTTAACGAGCGATGCGATTTCTCGAGAATCAGAGATAAGTGAAGGTTGCCTAGACGCTACAGATCCAGCCCAAGCGATAGCGAGTGCGAATCGAATATTAGATTTAGCTAAATCAAAAAATGCTTATGTAATTTATGGCCATGGACCAGAGCAGTGGAAAGAGCTAAAGAAAGCACCGGATCTTTATAACTAATTAAATATTAGCTATCGGACATCTCTTCCCTGGTTTAAAATAATCACATTGCCACTAGAAACATCACCAGCGCTGGAAATCAAAAAGCCTACCCAGGCCGCAATTTCATCTGGCTTCATAGCAGCGCCTCTCGGCATTTGAGAGATTGCCTTCTTTAATATTTCATCGCTAAGAACTTTGAATAATGGTGATTCGGTCATTGCAGGAGCAATTGAATTCACAGAGATTCCTTCGGTTGCGTAACGGCGAGCCAAATCCTTAGTTAAGGTATCCATTGCTGCCTTACTTGCGCGATAGTGCGGTGGATCAAATACATCAAAGTTGTAGGCCCCATTAGATGAGATATTCACAATTTTCTTAATTCCAGGTCGCTCTAACATTAACTTAACTGACTCTTGTGAGCAGTAGAAAGCAGAAGAGAAATTAACTGCCATTTGCTTATCAAATTCAGCGGCTGGAATATTGGGAAATTCAGACATGAAGCAATCTCCAGCATTATTTACCAGAGCATCTACCCCACCAAATTTTAATTTAATACTTTTAAATACCTCAGCTATTTTGTCAGCAGATGTTAAATCAACAATAAAAGTTGTCACGTCATTTGGAAAAGTAGCTTTGAGCTTTTCAAGGCTCTCGGTATTTAAATCAAGTGCAATTACGTGAAATTTATCTTGAATAAGTCGGGCTGTGATAGCACTGCCCATTCCGCCGCCAGCTCCGGTTACAACTGCGATTTTGTTGCTCATAAAGTTAGTCTTCCATATCTTTATTACCTTTGGAATCCCATGAAACCCCTTTCTGTCAAGGATGTAGCCCTAGATCAGGTCGTTAGACTCTTGGCATGGAACCAATTGTCATTCGTGAGTTAGCCACTATTCCTGATCAGAATATGGGCTTAGATTTATTTGATGCGATTTGGCCTATTCCTGGTGGTGGTCGTGAGATACCAGAAAATTTAATGCAGGCATTCGTTCATAACGGTTCTTACTTTGTCGGAGCATTTAGCGGAAATGAAATTCTCGGAGCAACTTTTGGTTTCATAGGAATCAATGGTGGAACACATCTGCATTCACATATGTCGGCGGTGGTTCCAAATCACCGAGATTTAGGTATTGGTGCGTTAATGAAGAAACATCAATTTATTTGGGCACTCGAACGAAAAATTCCATTTATCTCATGGACCTTCGATCCACTAGTAAAGCGAAATGCCAGATTTAATATCTCAAAACTTGGGGTTGAGATTTCAGATTATTTCCAAGATTTCTACGGTCCAATGACTGATTTAGTAAATGCAGGTGATGCCTCTGATCGTCTAATGGTTAAGTGGCAAGTTTCGAATGGTGGCCCGCAATCTTCAAATGACTTTTCCGAGATACCCAAGGGCGCAATAAATATTGCTGTTCCTTCGGATATTGTTGCGTTACGAGCCCAAGCCCCTGAAGAAGCTACAGCTGCGCGCTTGCGCGTTAGAGCAGAATTTCTTACCGCTTTCGATAGTGGCTATAAAGTTATCGGGTTTTCAAATTCACATGGTTATATTCTTTCCAGCGTTGAGAGTGGGAGATAATGAAGATAGTCGAGTATGAACTTCGTAGAATTTATCTACCGCTTGTGAGGCCATTTAGAACTTCTTTTGGCACTCAATCTGACCGTGAAGTTTTGATATTAAAAATAACAACCGAAGATGGAATCATCGGCTGGTCTGAATGTGTAGCAATGTCAGTGCCACTTTATTCACCTGAATACATTTCAGGATGCTTAGAAACTATGCGAGAGTTTTTGATCCCTACGCTTAATAAGGCTGGCGATATTCAAGCTGAGAACGTTGCTTCTCATCTAAAGCCTTTTCTAGGTGCTCATATGGCCAAGGCCGCCCTAGAAACCGCTCTTCTCGATGCACAGTTAAAGACTTCCGGTATTTCATTTGCCACTTACCTTGGTGCAAATAAAACAAAAGTTCCCTGTGGCGTCTCAGTTGGAATTGCCTCATCGATTGAGGCGCTAGTTGATGAAGTAACTTCATATGTTGAAGCTGGATATAAGAGAATTAAATTAAAAATTGAACCTGGTTGGGACATTGAACCAGTGAGAAAAATACGTGAACTCTTTCCTGATAAGCCACTTCAAGTCGATGCGAATCAGGCTTATTCCAGAAAAGATTCAAAACTTCTAAAGCAGTTAGATGAATTTAATTTATTGTTAATTGAACAACCATTAGACGAACATGACATTCTGGGCCATGCGCAGTTAGCAAAGGTTATGACAACACCTGTCTGCTTAGATGAGTCAATTATTTCTTTAGCTGCGGCGGAAGATGCACTCGAATTAGAGGCCACTTCAATAATCAATATTAAGCCGGGTCGAGTGGGCGGATACTTAGAGTCAGTGAAAATTCATAATTATTGTTTGGAAAGATCTATACCGGTGTGGTGCGGTGGAATGCTGGAGACCGGCATCGGTCGTGCCGCAAATCTAGCTTTAGCTGCCCTTCCTGGATTCACCTTACCTGGCGACACATCGGCATCATCGAGATTTTTCAAACAGGATATTACGACACCGTTTGAAATGGTTGATGGTTACATAGAAGTCCCGAATGGAATTGGAATCGGTGTTGTTCCAGATGTTGAGTTCATGAAATCAATAACAAGAACTGTTGAGACAATAACTAACTAAAAAGATTTATAGATTTTAACCCATCACAGTTCCGGTGTTATCGGCGTTAAACAACCGCTTTCGCGAAAACGCTGACATGTTTATCTCATTTCCTGTGCGTTCTGCTCGAACCTTTACGGGATCAACATCATGATTCTGGCCCGCTCTGACGGCATCGATTAACGCTGTCATCAACTTGCCAACCATCGGAGCATTCTTAAATTGGTTCCCGCTCGTTCCGATAGCTACAAAGAATCCATCAAGTTCAGTTCGGTCATAAATTGGTGTCCAATCAGCAGCTACGTCATAAATACCAGCAATGCCGGATGGCGAATTAGGAATCTGTAACGCAGGAAATCTGCGCGCTGCGCGAGTTACTTGAGCTTCAAAGAGTTCTTTAGTTCTATTTAAATTTACCGCTTCAACATCATCAACCCAATCAAGGCGATCACACTCTGGCTCGGTGCCGCCAATATAAGTTGCACCAGTCGGAGAAGATCTCATATAAGTTCCAAGATCTAAATCTCCAATAATTGGCCCTGGTAGTAAATTCATTGGAGTATTTATCTGGTGAACTTCTTGGCGCATAGGCTTTACAGAGATTGTAAAATCCTCCCCTACTCCAGCAAGTTGATTGATGCGATTAGACCAAGGCCCACCTGCATTAATAAGAATATCCGCAAAAATCTTTTCATTGCCATCAATTTCAACACCTATGACTTTGTTACCTTCTTGAAGAATTGCCGTTACCTTACTTTTAAAGCGAAATTTCACGCCAGAATTAATTGCAGCATAGGCTAAATTTTCTGTCGCTAGTAATGGATCATCGATATAGCCACCGTTGGGCGTGAAGATCGCACCAAGTGATTCTTTCGCATCTTCCCAAAATGCATCATCAGCTAATGTCTTTGGTGGCCAATATTTACCCGCATCAATTCCGGTTACATTCTTAGACAAGTCTGATGAATCCCAAACTTCATAAGGGATTCCAACTGATTCAAATAATTGTGAAGTCTTCTCCCCTGAAATTACTGGCGCATCCAACATAACAACGCCCACATCAACCATCTTTGAATAGCGTTCCTGTTTTTTACCAAGATGATCAGGCCAGTTTTTCCAGCAATGAAAAGATTCCCATGCAAGCGCAACTGCATCAAACGTTGAGTAATTAAAACGAACTACGGCACTTGAAGCACTTGTGGATCCCTGTCCTGGGCCTTGCGCTTTATCAACTGCAATAACTTCATAACCTTTAGCGGCCATTTCAAAGGCAATGGAACAGCCAATTACACCGGCACCTATAACTATTGCTTTAGCCACCTAGGAATTTTAACGCGCATACTTTGAATTATTGATGGTGGCGGGTGAAGGATTTGAACCTTCGAAGGCAGAGCCGGGGGATTTACAGTCCCCTCCCATTGGCCGCTCGGGCAACCCGCCAGGGTTATTTACGGCTTGCGTAGATTACCTTATTAAGCAGCGCACTTACTAATTTCTAATTCGGGCTCCATTTTTGCGAACTTCAGCGATATTGGTTGCACCAGATAGCGCCATTCCATTTTCAAATTCTCTGCGCATAATTTCAATCACTTGCTCTATTCCGGCTTCACCATTGGCCATAGCGCCATATAGGTAGGCACGTCCGATGAATACTGCTTTTGCACCAAGTGCAATAGCACCAAGTGCATCAAGTCCCGACATGATTCCACCATCGATATAGATCTCCACTTTATTTCCAACCGCTTTAACAACTTCGGGGAGAATTTCTAGTGGAACTTGGCCGCGATCGAATTGACGACCGCCATGATTAGACAGAATAATTCCCTGCACTCCAAGCTTTGCAACGGCCTTTGCATCATCAACACTTTGAATTCCTTTTACGATAATTGGGCCCTTCCATACCGAACGCAACCAAGTTATTTCTTTCATGGTTGTGGATGGATCAAAGATTAACCCTGCAAGTTGTGAGAGCGGTTTATCCCAACCCCTAAATGCTGCAAATTCTAATTTTCCGGTGGTGAATAAATTTAGCCACCAAATTGGTTTGCGAGCAATTGCAAAGACTGTATTAATACTAATTTTAGGTGGAACGGTTAGGCCATTTCGATTATCTCTATAACGCAGACCTGCGACCGGAGTATCAACCGTTAAAACTAGCGCCTCAAATCCATTATCTTTTGCCTGTTTAATTACTGCCAAACTATCACTGCGGTTTTTCATTATATAAAGCTGGAACCAACGTCTAGAATCTGGAACTGCTTTTGCTAGCTCCTCGGGTGAAGTTGTTCCCATAGTTGACAGGGCATAAATTAAATTCTTCTTGCTAGCAACGTTTGCTACAGCTGGTTCACCTACATGGTGCATTAAGCGGGTATATCCAGTCGGGGCAAAGCAGATTGGGATGTCTACAACCTTGCCGAGAATCTTTTCAGTGGTATCTATTTTGGAGACATCACGAAGAACGCGG
Organism: Actinomycetota bacterium; assembly: GCA_947494085.1. The sequence goes on from CANLTP010000015.1 coordinate 8,513, forward strand.
GAATTCATTTCGATTCTGGAATATGCCGCACGGGTTCTGGAATATGCGATCTCATCTACAGCGCCACCTTCGACGTAATCGAAGACCACTTCAGGCGTGCGCTTCCTTGCAATATCCGCCAAGTCAGCAATGGTTTGTGCTCGAAGCAATTGACCTTTATATGGATTAAGCGAAGGAAGGGACCAATCAATTAGCGACCAAAAATATGGGAGGCTCGGGAATTTACGAGAGCTCCGAATCATGAGCACAATTTACCCTACAATTGCGCTCAGTAGAATATGTAAATTCTTGAAAATTGCTCATCGGTAAAGGGGTCTTTAAATTGGCTGATTCAAGTTTCGATATTGTCTCTGAAGTAGATCATATGGAAGTAGATAATGCTTTCAATCAAGCGGACCGCGAGATTGCAACACGTTTTGACTTCAAGAATACCGATAGCAAAATTGAGAAGTCTGGTGAGAAGTTTCTAATTGAAGGTCAGTCCGAAGAGAAGGCAAAAGCTGTTCTAGAAGTGTTTAAGGATAAGTTAATCAAACGCCAGGTCTCTTTGAAGCATCTGGAATCCACTGACCCAGAACTAAGTGGAAAGATTTACAAGATTAGCTGCACACTTAAAGAAGGCATCTCTACTGAGAACGCAAAGAAGCTGGCAAAGATAATTAGAGATGAAGGCCCAAAATCTGTTAAGACCCAGATTCAAGGAGAAACACTTCGAGTTACAAGTAAGTCACGTGATGATTTACAGGACACTATGGCGCTAGTAAAAGGGCAGAAGCTAGATTTTGCAGTTCAATTTACGAACTATCGCTAGTTAATGAGTAAAACCCGGCTTGGTTTTATATATGGATTTAGCTCCTACACACTCTGGGGTCTCTTTCCACTCTATTGGCCACTGCTACAACCTGCCACACCATTAGAAATGGTTTCACACCGAGCAGTTTGGTCTCTAGCTATCTGCGTTATCGCTCTTGCAATTATGCACCAACTTAAATCAACTTTTGCCTTAATGCTCTCCCCTGGGGTCTTCTGGAAATTTGTATTGGCGGCTGGCTTTATTTCGGCAAATTGGCTTGCATATATCTGGGCCGTGAATAACGAGCAGATTGTTGAAGCATCCCTCGGTTATTACATGCAACCAATACTCCTTGTTCTACTTGGCATTTTCGTATTCAAAGAGGAGCTGCGAAAGATTCAATGGGTGGCTTTTATTGTTGCGGCAATCGGCGTAATAATTTTAACTATTGATTACGGCCGCCCGCCTTGGATCTCATTTGTTCTTGCTTTCTCCTGGAGCTCTTACAGCTTTGTAAAGAAAAAGATAAACTTAGGTTCGCTTCAAGGGCTTGCGATTGAAACTTTTATCGCGTCATTCTTCTATGGTGCTTATTTAATTTGGCTTAGCGAACAAGGTAAGGGTCAATTTGGAAATGGTGTTGGTCTAACAGCTCTATTGATTGGTGCGGGTGTTGTTACCGCAGTTCCGCTACTTCTATTTAACGGGGCAACAACACGAATTCCTTTTACGATGATTGGGTTACTGCAATACCTAACCCCAACAATTCAATTTATGCTTGCAGTGTTCTTGCGCCACGAACCAATGCCTGCAGGAAGATGGATCGGCTTTGTGTTTATCTGGGTTGCTCTTATAGCGCTCGGCTATGACTTAATTAAATCAGGAAGTACGCGAGATAACCGCTTGGCTCAGCCCGACTAGTGCGGCTTTAGCTGGACCCTCTGGAAGTGCTTCTAAATGTTTCTGAGCTGATCGACCATAACCCGCAACCAATTCTCGAGACTTAGTCAACGCACTATGGCTACGAAGTTTCAAAATAGTTTCTGCAACAACAGTTTCATCAGTAATCGGGGCTGATAACAACTTCTTTAATTCTGCATCTGCCGGGTCATTTGATTCTAGAATAAATAGAGTTACAAGGGTTGGGACACCCTCGCGAAGATCGGTTCCTGGAGTCTTTCCAGACTCTTTTGAATCACTTGCGATATCGATAATGTCATCTGCCAGTTGGAAAACAGTTCCAATTTCTTCACCAAATTTTGTAAGAGCTTCCATAATCTTCTCGTCGGCACCTGAAATCATTGCGCCATATCTTGCACTCGCTGAAATAAGTGATGCAGTTTTATCTGCTACGACATCTAAGTAATGTTCTAGTTGCGTCTTTCCTTCACTTGAACCTTGGGTTTCAGTTATCTGCCCAATTACTAACCTTTCAAAAGTTAGCGCTTGCAGTCGAACTGCCTCGGGACCAAGGTCTGCTAAAAGTTGGGAAGTCTTTGCGAATAAATAATCTCCGGTAAGAATTGCTACTGTGTTATTCCAGCGATTATTTGCGCTTTCAACACCTCTGCGAAGAGGTGCTTCATCCATTACATCATCATGATAAAGCGTTCCAAGATGAGTTAATTCGCAAACTACTGCTGCTTCTTTAATTCCTTTGGCTTTTGGGTCACCGAAGTGCGAGGCAATTAAAGTCAGTAGTGGGCGTAGGCGCTTTCCTCCAGCATCAACTAAGTGCCTTGAGGTCTCAATAACTAACGGATATTTTCCTTCAATCGCATCACGCAATAGGACTTCAACTTCGGCCATCGATACAAGTAAATCTTTTTCTAGCTTCGGATCAATATCCGGAATCCCGATTTGTGCCATTAGCGTAAGAAGTAAGCGAAGTCTTGCGCGATATCAAACAATAGTGATGGTGCAATTCCGAGAAGAATAGTAAATATCGCACAGATTGAAATTGAAATTCTGGTAAGAACTGATGGAATTACTACAGAGATTGAATCATTAGTTGCGTCTGCGAAGAAGAGCATCAAAATAACCCGTAGGTAGAAGAAGACTGCAATCGCACTTGATAGAACACCAACGACAACTAGTGAAATATTTCCAGATTCATATGCGGCTGAGAAGATTGAGAACTTACCAACAAAGCCGCTAGTTAGTGGAATACCAGCAAAGCTCAATAAGAACAGTGAGAATACTGATGCGACCAATGGAGATTTCTTACCAAGACCAACCCATCTGTTGACATCACTAACTTCACCAGCAGAATCTCGAACCATAGTGACGATTGCGAAAGCACCTATCGTGGCAACTCCATATGCAAAGAGATAGAAGAGCGCTGCGCTAAGGGCATTCTCATTTAGCGAAACTACCGCAGTCAGGATAAAGCCAGCATGCGCGATTGAAGAGTAAGCCAACATGCGCTTCATATCTCGCTGTGAAATTGCAGCGATAGATCCAACTATCATCGTGATTACTGAAATTACTGCAATAAACGGTTTCCAACTTGTTTGCGCAGCATCTAGACCGAGATAGAAAATTCGTAGCGTCGCACCAAAAGCCGCTGCCTTTGTTGCCGCAGCCATAAATCCAGTAATCGGCGTTGGTGCACCTTGGTAAACATCTGGTGTCCAAGAATGGAATGGAACAGCGCCAACTTTAAATAGAAGTCCAACAGAGAGAAATGTAATTCCAAGAAGTAAGAAGACGTCATTGCCACCTGAACCACGAATCGCATCTGTTAATCCATTTAGCGAAATAGTTCCGGAATAGCCGTAAAGCAACGCGGCACCAAATAGGAAGAAGGCTGATGAGTATGCACCCAATAAGAAATACTTAAGTGCTGCTTCTTGTGAAAGCAATCTGCGGCGGCGAGAGAGGCCGGCCATCAAATAAAGTGGAAGTGAGAGAACTTCTAGTGCAACGAAGAGCGTTATGAAATCTGTTGCGACTGGAAAGAGCATCATTCCGGCAACTGCAAAGAGGGTAAGTGGGAATACTTCAGTCTGTTGTTTTCCAGCTTGAATTGCTGCGGCTTCTTCTGCCGATCCAGGAAGCGCTGATGCTTGCGGAACAAAATTGTCTTGATCTGCAATTACCAAAATTCCTAGGAAGGCAAAGATCAATATTGCGCCTTGTAAAAACATTCCAGCGCCATCAATTGATACCGACGTAACTGCGGCGATAGATGAACCTTGATTTCTAACGCGAACTAATAAATTAAATGAAACTACGATTGCTCCTAGTGCAATTACTAGCTGCATTCGAGCCCGCCAAGCTTGCTTAACAAATGCTTCAACCAGAACTCCGATTAAGGCAGCTCCAAGAATTACTAAAATTGGAGCAAGGAGTGCGTAATCTAATTTAGGTGCGGTTAACATTTATTTCCCCACCTTTGCAATTGGATCGCTTACCCCGGCGCTAGTCATTATTGTCTGCGTAGTTGGATTGATAACTTCTAGAGCTGGTTTTGGATAGAAGCCGAGAAATACTAGAACTGCTATTACCGGAGCAATTGCAATTTTTTCCCGAAGATTTAGATCTGATATTCCGGCACTTGAAGCAGGTGTTTCACCATGAATTGCGCGTTGAACAGCAAGTAGAACATAAAGTGCAGCAAGGATAATTCCGAGAGTTCCAAGAATTGCAGCGACTGGATACTTGGCATATGAACCAAGAAGAACTAAGAATTCACTAACAAAGCTTGATAAACCTGGAAGTGCTAGTGCTGACATTCCGGCTAAGAAGAAAGACCAAGCCAGAACTGGTGCAACTCGTTGCAAGCCACCGAAGTCGGCAATCTGTGAAGAGCCACGACGCTTGATCATCCAGCCTGCAGTTAGGAATAGTGCGGCAGTTGAAAAACCATGATTGACCATGTAGAAAATTGCGCCAGTTAAACTCTGCGATGTCAGTGCAAAAATTCCCAGGGTTATGAAGCCGAAGTGCGAAATAGAAGTAAATGCAATTAGAGAATTTATATCTTTCTGCCCGATTGCCAAGAATGCACCATAAAGAATTGAAATTACCGCCAAGGTGATGATTATTGGTGTAAATGTCTTTGTTGCATCTGGGAAGAAGCTCATGCAGAAACGGATCATTCCGTAGGTTCCAACTTTATCTAGAACACCAAGAA
>CANLTP010000016.1 GCA_947494085.1 Actinomycetota bacterium
AGTAGCGTTTTTGGCTTCAGCAGAAGCGGCGTACATCACGGGTGCAGTTATTCCAGTTGACGGTGGTTTAGGGATGGGACACTAATGGGAATCTTAGAAGGTAAGAATGTTCTGGTTACAGGTGTTTTAACTGAAAGCTCAATCGCGTTTCATATTGCAAGGATTGCCCAAGAAGAGGGAGCGAACGTTCTACTCACCTCATTTGGTAGAGCATTAAGTATCACAAACAGAATTGCAACGCGATTGCCGAAGCCGTCTCCGGTTCTTGAATTAGATGTCACAAACGTTGAACATCTTGATCGCCTAAGTGGCTTAGTTAAGGAACACTTCCCGCATTTGGACGGAGTGGTTCACTCAATTGGTTTCGCACCAGAGGCGGCGCTCGGTGGAAATTTCTTAAACACCACTTGGGAGGATGTTGCCACAGCGGTTCATGTTTCTACTTTCTCCTATAAATCACTAGCTATGGCATGTAAGCCGCTATTTAATAGCGAAAAAGGCGCAGCAATAGTCGGTCTAACTTTCGATGCAACTGTCGCTTGGCCAAAATATGACTGGATGGGCGTTGCAAAGGCAGGGCTCGAATCTGCAAATAGATATTTAGCACGTGATTTAGGAGCAGAAAATATTCGCTGTAATCTCATTGCCGCAGGGCCGATTAAAACTATGGCCGCTAAATCAATTCCAGGATTCCAAGAATTCGAAGATGTTTGGAATGAACGGGCGCCATTATTCTGGGATGTGGCCGACCCAGTCCCAGCAGCGCAAGGAGCAGTTGCCCTGCTTTCGCCATTTTTCCCAAAAACTACTGGAGAAATCATCCATGTAGACGGGGGAGTTCACGCGATCGGAAGCTGATTTCTGGATACCGAGTTCCTGGGGTAACCTTGCGCAATCAAGTGGAGCTAGTCGCTCCCACCATTATTGCTTCGGCGAACTGGTCATTACAGGTTTTTCAACCTGCATTTGCGACTGTCTCCACCTGCTTCAAACGAAGCGATTAACCAGGGGGGAGAAGTTATCAGCACTGAGCCAAGAATCAACGATCGGATTCGCGTTCCGCAAGTTCGTCTGATTGGTTTTTCCGGTGAACAAGTAGGCGTCGTCGATATCGATACTGCATTAAAGATGGCAGATGAAGTCGGTTTAGATCTCGTCGAGATTGCACCAGAAGCCCAACCTCCAGTTTGTAAAGTGATGGATTTCGGTAAATATAAATACGAAATCGCACAAAAAGCTCGTGAGGCAAGACAGAACCAGACACACATTGTTGTTAAGGAAATGCGACTTCGACCAAAGATCGAGCCACATGATTACGAAACTAAGAAGACACATATTGAACGTTTTCTTAAAGGTGGCGACAAGGTGAAGGTGACAATTCAATTCCGTGGGCGTGAGCAAGCTAGACCAGAAATTGGTTACCGCTTACTTATGAAACTCGCAGAAGAATTATCAGAAGTAGCTTTTGTTGAATTTGCGCCAAAGCAAGAGGGCCGAAATATGACAATGGTTTTAGGAACGAATGTAAAGAAGGGTCAGTCAGTTTCGCAGCAGAAAGCCGCGAAGGTTGCTAGCCGTAAGAAGGAAGCAGTAGAAGAAGTAACCGAAGCTTAAAAGTTTTAGTAGACAACTAACTGGGAGGTTAGCGAATGCCAAAGATGAAAACCCACAGTGGGGCGAAGAAGAGGTTCCGTTTAACTGGAACCGGCAAAATCATGCACGAGCGTGCTGGTAAGCGCCACCTTCTTGAACACAAGTCATCACGAGTAACACGTCGTCTTAGCGGCGATTCTGTAGCTAAGGCTCCAAACTCATTCACCGCCAAGCGCATGCTCGGCTTGAAGTAACAGGAAGGAATAAACCATGGCAAGAGTAAAACGTGGCGTTCACGCCGCAAAGAAACGTCGCACAACTCTCGAGCGCGCAGCCGGATATCGTGGTCAACGTTCCCGTCTGTTCTCGAAAGCTAAAGAGCAAGTAACTCACTCACTTGTTTATGCATTCAATGATCGTAAAGATAAGAAAGGCGATTTCCGTCGTCTTTGGATTCAACGTATCAATGCAGGAACACGTGCAAACGGAATGACTTACAACCGTTTCATCCAAGGTCTAAAGAGTGCTGGCGTTGAAGTTGACCGCCGTATTCTTTCCGAGCTTGCAACTAATGATCCAGCTGCATTTGCTGCTTTAGTTGAAGTGGCTCGCAAGCACGTCGTAAATGCCTAATAACCAAATTACGAGCCTTCAATCTCCGCACGTCGTGAGAGTGAAGGCTCTTTTGGGTTCTCGTGGAAAAAAGATTAGAGCGACCGAACGCGAATTTATAGCGGATGGACTTCAAAGCGTCCGTGAGGTTTTATCGCCAAGTTTCGATGACGCTCCAGCGCTAATAAATTTATATGTAACGGAAAAAGGTTATGCCAAATTAGAGAGTGAAATCGATAGCGCAATTCTCGAGGCCGCACCGATTGTTCATGTTTCCGATGCGGTCATGGATGAAATGGCAGAAACTGTGTCACCGCAGGGAATTCTGGCGCTCTGCAAATTCACTGAAATTACGCTTTATAAGGTTAAGCAACGCCAGGCAAAGAAGATTGCATATTTCTGGGAGCTTCAAGATCCAGGTAATTCGGGCACAGTAATTCGAACCGCCGAAGCCCTAGGTTTCGATGCGGTGATTTTTTCGAAAAATAGCGTTGATGTTTACTCACCGAAGACTGTGAGAGCAACAGTTGGAGCGCTCTGGCATATTCCCGTTGTAGAAAACATCGAGGTTGAAGAACTTATTGAATATGCAACAAGTGAAGGCTTTCATACAATCGCTCTTGCTGGTGATGGTATTGGAACGATTATTGATGTAGTGAAGAGTGAGAAAACTATTCTCATCTTTGGAAATGAAGCTCGTGGCTTACCCGAGATCGCAGGCCTTTCGGCTCGCGTAGCAATTCCCATGAGGGGCAAATCTGAAAGTTTAAATGTGGCTAGTGCAGCCGCAATAGCGATGTTCGAGGTAGGAATTCGGTAGGATTTCACCATTATGACGCTCAACGCTGCAGACGTTTCCAAAAGTGTAAAGAGCGCTCTTGCAGCGATAGCTGCGACCAAAGATCTTTCAGAGTTAAAGAATGTGAAGTCTGAGCACCTAGGGGATAAGTCAGAGTTATCTAAAGCTAGTCAGGCGCTCGGAAAAATGGCGGCAGAAGAGCGAGCTGATTTTGGTAAAGTTGTTGGCGCAGCTAAATCTGAAGTAACGGCCGCTTTTGACGCGAAACTTGTTGAGTTAGAGATAGCGCGAGATTTGAAGGTTCTAAGTGAAGAACGTGTTGATGTATCTCTTCCAGCCACCAAAATACCTAAAGGTGGATTGCATCCATTAACTATTTTGACGAATGAGATTTCTGACTTGTTTATAGGGCTTGGCTATCGTGTTGCTGAGGGACCAGAGTTAGAGGCAGAGTGGCTCAACTTCGACGCCCTTAATATTCCTGCAGATCATCCGGCGCGAACTATGCAAGATACTTTTTTTATTGAACCCTTAGATTCAAAGCTTGTTCTGCGAACCCATACTTCGCCAGTCCAGATTCGCACAATGTTGGAGAACAAACCACCTATCTATGTAATCTGCCCGGGTCGCACTTATCGTGCCGATGAATTAGATGCGACGCACACTCCAGTATTCAGCCAAGTTGAAGGACTCGTAATTGATCGCGGAATCACGATGGCAGATTTGAAAGGAACTCTGGATTATTTCGCTCAGAGTATCTTCGGGCCGGATGTTAAAACGAGATTGCGCCCATCGTTCTTCCCATTTACGGAGCCAAGCGCGGAAGTAGATTTCTTCTTCAATGGTCTTTGGATTGAATGGGGCGGCTGCGGAATGGTTAATCCGAAGGTGCTAGAAGTTTGCGGAATAGATACCTCAGAATTTTCTGGTTTTGCATTCGGCATGGGACTAGAGCGAACACTTATGGTTCGCCACGGCATTACAGATATGCATGACATTGTTGAAGGCGATATTAGATTCACCAGAAGTTTTGGGCTGGGTGGCAAATGAAAATTCCACTTTCCTGGATTTGTGAATTTGCGGATATTCCGAAGGACGTTGATCTAGAGCGACTTGAAAACGCTTTTGTTGGTGTTGGCTTTGAGGTAGAAAGCGTTGACATTCAAGGAAGTAACTTGACCGGGCCTCTTGTCGTTGCGAGGGTTATTAATATTGAAGAGCTCATTGGAAATAAGAAGCCGATTAGATATGTGGAGTTGGATTGTGGCGAAGCAAAGACCCGTTTTGTTATCTGCGGTGCCACGAACTTTGCGGTTAACGATTTAATTGTAGCGGCCCTTCCAGGAGCAGTCTTACCCGGAGACTTTGCTATCTCGGCTCGGGAAACTTATGGCAAAACTAGTAATGGAATGATCTGTTCAGCTCGTGAACTAGGAATAAGTGATGAACATTCTGGGATCATTGTTCTTCCAACGGATTGCGCAAAAGTTGGGTCGGATGCAGTAGACCTACTTGAAATTAACGATGTAGTTTTCGATATCGCAGTAAATCCTGATCGTGGTTACGCGCTTTCGGTTCGAGGTTTGGCTCGAGAATTAGCTGCTGCGCTCGGATGCAAGTATGAAGATCCTGCCCACAGCGTGAAAACTTCAGATTATGAAGTCAATAAAAAGGGAATTCAAATTTCAGTTGAGGACAAGTCCGCGCTATCCGTTGTTTACATCCGCACTATTTCCGATTTCAAAGCAACAGCAGCGACGCCGTTGTGGATGAGCCGTCGAATCGAAAAATGCGGAATGCGCTCAATTTCGCTAGCCGTGGATATCACAAACTACGTCATGCTAGAACTTGGTCAACCACTTCACGCATTTGATGCAGCGAAGATAAACACTGAACTAACTATTAGAAGTGCCGGTGACACCAAGACAATAAAGACGCTAGATAACCAAGAGCGAAAATTGGCAGCCGAAGATTTGGTGGTTGCAGATAAAAAAGAAGCGCTGGCTTTAGCAGGAGTAATGGGTGGCGCTAGTTCAGAAGTTACCGATGCTACAACGCAGATTGCATTGGAAGCAGCGCGCTTTGAGCCGATCAGAATCGCCAAAAGTTCTCGGCGACACAAGCTCTCCTCCGAAGCATCAAGGAGATTAGAGCGCGGTGTTGACCCATCCTTAGCCGAGATTTCATCTGCGCGGGCCATTTCGCTAATGATTGAACTTGGTGGGGGAAAATACGTCGGTTCCAGCTTTTCTGGCGAACCGAAATTCGCCCCGATAGTTTCGTTCGATGCAAAATTTGTTTCTAAATATCTCGGCACTGAAGTCTCGCTCACCGAGGTTGAAGAAAAATTGAAAATCGTTGGGTGTGATGTTAAAAAGAAATCGGATTCAAACTGGGAAATTGACCCACCAACCTGGCGCTCCGATTTATTGCTCGCCCCAGATTTAGTTGAAGAAGTGGCTCGGATGATTGGCTATGAACGTATTCCATCAACACTTCCTACTGGAAAAGCAGGAGCAGCGTTAACTCCGATGCAGAACCGTAAACGTGGTGTTGCCAATTACTTAGCTGCAAATGGATTTGCCGAAGTTTATAACTACCCATTTGTTAATCCTGATTACGTTGCACAATTGGGGTTCGTTGGAGATCGTGCCAAGAGTTTTAAGTTAGCCAATCCGATGTCAGAGGAGTTCCCAGATTTGAGAACCCACTTACTTCCCGGTCTCTTATTAACTGCAGTGCGAAATCAAGGACGGGGCGCAAAAGATATTGCGCTCTTTGAAATCGGTTCGGTGTTTAGAAATACTGAGAAGTTAGCTTCGCAAGGTGAAGTTGGAATAGATCGAGTTCCAGATGCCGCGACGCGAGAGCAGATATACAAGAGTGTTCCAAATCAGCCGCTGCACGTTGGGGCGGTTGTGGCAGGAAAATTAGGGACAGATAGCTGGAATGGAAAAGCTGCAGACTTCACTTGGGTAGAAGCAATTGGTTTTGCACGTTCAATCATTGAATCAACTGGCAGTGTTGCAACAACTAAAAACTCGGATTTTGCACCATGGCATCCAGGCAGATGCGCTGAACTATTAGTAGACGGCAAACCGGTTGCGCATGCTGGCGAACTTCACCCACGCGTTATTTCAACACTTGGATTGCCGCCCCGGTCGTGTGCATTTGTTGTGGTTCTTAGCGCTCTTGAATTTGCGGGAAGCAGAAAGTCTGAAACTTTGGTCACGATGCCAGCAGCAATTCAAGACCTAGCGCTAGTCGTCGATGAGAACATCGCCGCATCAGATGTGGAATTAGCTCTGCGTTCAGGTGCAGGGGAATTGCTGGAGAGCATCACGCTCTTCGATCGCTATGACAAGTTGGGAGACGGCAAGGTTTCGCTGGCCTTCACAATGGTTTTCCGCGCAAAGGATCGAACCTTGACTGCGGATGAAGTTTCGCAATATCGCACATCGGCAGCAGAAGCGGCTCATAAGAGCTGTGGTGCTACTGTTCGTGCATAAATATACAATATATTGCATAAATATCCATTATCGGTTAGACTAGGCCTATGGATATCGGAGTTGTAGGAGCCAGCGGCTACGCAGGCGGCGAACTTATTCGACTGCTCAGTGACCATCCGAAATTCAATCTGGTTTATATAAGTGCAGGAACAAACGCTGGTGAAGAGATTGCGTCAATTCATCCACATCTTCTTGATTTTGGAACCCGCAAATTTGAAGAAACTTCGGTCGCAGGTATTGATAAATGCGATCTTGTATTTCTGGCTTTACCTCATGGTCAATCAGCTGAGTTAATAGCAAAGATCTCACCGAAAGTTAAGGTAGTAGATCTGGGCGCTGATTTCAGGCTTGCAAGTAAAAGCTCTTGGGAAAAGTATTACGGGGGAACTTATGCCGGACAACTGGCCTACGGCCTCCCAGAAATAACAGGCAACACTGAACTGATTTCTTCGAGTAGCAGGATTGCGAATCCAGGATGCTATGCAACAGCAATAATTCTCGGTAGCGCTCCCGCGATTGCGGCGAAATTAATCGATGCCTCTGATTTAGTTGTAGTTGCTGCAAGTGGAACAACTGGTGCAGGCAGAAGCGCGAAAATTAATTTAATCGCCAGTGAAGTTATGAATAATTTGGCCTCCTATAAATTTGGTGGAGCTCATCAACATACGCCAGAGATTGAAGAAAATTTGAGCAAATTGAGTGGAACTGATGTAAAGATCTCTTTCACGCCAATCCTCGCACCAATGACAAGAGGAATTCTGGCCACGGTCACAGCAAAACTTACGAGTTCAAGCACAACAGATGAAGTTCATGGAATTTATGAAAAGTTTTTTGCAAAATCATCTTTTGTAAAGGTTCTACCAATTGGATCGATGCCTCAGTCCGCTGCCACTCTTGGAACGAATAAAGCTCTGATTCAAGTTGCAGTCGACTCGCATACCAATCGTCTCGTTGTCTCAATCGCTATTGATAATTTAGGTAAAGGCGCGGCCGGTCAAGCAATTCAGAATGCAAACTTGATGTCTGGATTCGCCCAGGATTTAGGTCTGAATCAGACTGGCGTGAAGTAATGATTATTTTCAAGTATGGCGGACACGCAATCTTTCAAGGCGTTCAAGGCGTTCAAGGCGTTCAAGGCGTTCAAGGCGTTCAAGGCGTTCCAGTAGATCCAGTGATTGTTTTACTTGCTGAACTAATTAAATCAGGTGAGAAAATTGTCATTGTTCACGGCGGTGGCCCACAAATAAATAGTGAACTTGAGATCCATGGCATTGAAACTGAGATGGTTAACGGACTTAGAAAAACGACGCCAGAGGTCTTTGAAGTAGTTCAACGAACCCTCAGTGGGGAAGTGCTCCGTAACCTCACGAATCAATTGATTGGGCAGGGGATTAACGCTCTAGGAATGTCCGCAAGTGACGGGGGATTAATGCGCGGACAGATTTCTGATCCTCAATTAGGACTTGTTGGCGAAGTATCTAGCGTTGACCCAGAAATTATAACGACGTTAATCGCCAAGGGTATAACTCCGGTAGTTTCGCCAATTTGCGTAACCACCAAAGGTCAAGGATTAAACATGAATGCAGATTTGGTTGCTGGAGCGCTGGGAGGTGCGATGCAAGCCGATGTCGTCATGTTCTCAACTGATGTTTCAGGGATTTATCGCAACTGGCCTGATAAAGATTCGATCATAGAAAGCATAAGCGTTACAGAGCTTAAGGAAGTTTCGAAAAATTTTGAAGGTGGAATGATTCCTAAAGCAAGAGCTGCAATCAGTGCAATTGAATCTGGCGCTATGTCGGTCAAAGTTTTCGATGGAAGAGATGTTACCAACTTAAAGGCTGCCTTTGCTGGGCAAAGTGGAACACTAGTGGTGGCATAAAGTGGCTAGCAATTCAGAAATGCAGACACTCTGGCAGGAGAGCTTGCAGAATAATTACGGAACTCCTTCAATTACTTTAACCCACGGCAAGGGTGCTTCGGTTTGGGATGTTGAAGGAAAAGAATATTTAGATTTTTTAGGTGGTATTGCTACTAATATTTTGGGACATGCACACCCCAAAGTAGTTTCCGCTATTACCGAACAAGCCAATGAACTCGGTCATGTAAGCAATCTATATTCACATCCACGTTCGATTGAACTCGCTGAAAAACTCAAGGCTCTGACCGGCCAACCCAGCGCCCGCGTCTTCTTCTGTAATTCTGGAGCAGAAGCTAACGAGGCAGCTCTGAAGTTATCGAGACTTACTAGTCGATCAAAATTAGTTTCAATGATTGGTTCGTTTCATGGAAGAACGATCGGCGCACTTTCTTTGACGGGACAAATTTCTAAGCAAAGGCCTTTTAAGCCGCTACTTAAGAAAGTTAAATTCATACCTTTTAACGATATCGCTGCAGCCAAGAAGGCAATCAATAAAAGAGTTGCGATGGTAATTGTTGAGCCAATCCAAGGCGAGAATGGCGTTGTTGTTCCTGACTTTGGATACCTCAAAGCGCTTCGCGATCTGACGAACAAGCATGGAACCTTACTTGTTCTAGATTGCGTACAAACAGGCATGGGAAGAACTGGTGAGTGGTTTGGTTATGAAAGTGAAGGAATTGTTCCTGACGTCATAACACTTGCAAAAGGTTTAGGTGGTGGCTTGCCTCTAGGCGCGATGATTGCGATTGGAAAATCTGCACAGCTTTTCGAACCTGGAAGCCATGGAAGCACCTTCGGTGGCAATCCAATTGCTTGTGCATCTGCGCTTGCAGCGATTTCAGTTCTAGAGGATGAGAATCTTTTAGCGAGGAATAAGGCGCTTGAGTTGAACCTCAAGTTAGAACTATCAAAGAGCCCACTTGTTGAATCAGTAAGAGGCGCTGGACTTCTACTTGGCATCGTATTGAAGCTGGACATCGCAAAGAAGTTTGCCCAAGAGCTACAAGCGGCAGGAGTTCTAGTGAATGCAACCTCTGACTCCCTTATCCGGATTGCACCACCTTTGGTAGTTACAGACAAGCAAGTAAGTGACTTCATCAAAATCTTCAGAGAGGTAGCGGCCAATCATGAGCGTTAAAAAAATACTAACGTCAAACCAACGCAAATCATTGATAACCAATTTAATTAATAGAGGAGGCGTCGAATCGCAGTCTCATTTAATTTCGCTGCTGGCTCGAGAAGGCGTCAAAGTAACTCAAGCAACGGCAAGCCGAGATTTAGAAGATTTGGGAGCAAACCGTGTCCGTGACGCAAGTGGCGAATTTCAATATGTTATTTCGGATGTCGCGCAATCGAAACCTGCTAGTGCAGCTAATTTAATTTTAAGCGTAGCGGCTAGTGGAAATCTCGCTGTTGTTCGCACGCCGCCTGGAGGTGCTCAGCTTTTGGCTAGCGCGATCGACCGCAATTCGCTTAATGGAGTTTTAAGGAGTGCCATCGGAACTATTGCCGGCGACGACACGGTATTAGTTGTATCGAAAACATCAAACGGAGGTTCCGATTTAGCGAAGTCAATCTCACTTTTTGCATCAGGAACTAAAACATCAGCAACTAAAGGGAAGAGGAAGTAGAAATGGCACTTTGGGGCGGAAGATTTTCGAGCGGACCTGCTGATTCGGTTGCTGCTTTATCCCGCAGCGTGGAATTTGATTGGCGCTTAGCACCTTATGACATCAAAGTTAACCTCGCGCATCTCGACGGCTTAATCGCATCTGGTGTCATTGCTCCTGGAAACGGCGAAGTTATTCGCGCAGGATTGAAAGCACTCGGTAATGAGATTCTTGCTGGAAAATTCACATACAATGATTCAGACGAAGATGTTCACAGCGCGATTGAACGTGGCTTGATTGCGAAGATTGGTGCCATCGGTGGTGCTCTAAGGGCCGGTCGCTCTCGTAACGATCTAGTAGTAGCCGACTTCAAACTCTATTTGGTGGATCACTTGTTGGAAATTGCCTCACTTACTACAGACCTGATTTCAGTCTTCAACACTCAGAGTGAAAAATTGGCATCTGTGATTGCCCCTGGCTTCACACATTTACAACATGCTCAGCCAATTGTGTTTGGTCACGAATTAGCAAAGCATTCGCAGGCACTACTACGTGATGTGGATCGAATCGGTGACTGGTTAGTAAGAAATAATTTCTCTCCGCTAGGTGCTGGCGCACTAGCAGGAAGTGCTCTGCAACCTAATCCAGAGGCAAGTGCCGAAGCACTTGGCTTTGATGGCGTGTTGGCAAACAGCATTGACGCAGTAAGCGACCGCGATTTCGCAGCTGAAGGACTCTTTGTTATGGCGATGTTAGGGGTTCATCTCTCAAGAATTGGTGAGGAATTTACGCTCTGGAGTACTTGGGAATTTGATTGGGTAACTCTTGACGATGGATATTCAACGGGTTCATCCATCATGCCCCAGAAAAAGAATCCAGATATTGCTGAACTTGCTCGAGGTAAGAGCGGTCGATTGATCGGCAATTTAACTGGACTGTTAGCAACGCTTAAGGGACTTGCCTTTGCCTACAACCGCGACCTACAAGAGGATAAGGAACCAATCTTCGATTCTGTCGAAACGTTAGTCGTGTTGCTTCCCGCACTCATTGGAATGGTTGAAACCGCTAAGTTCAACGAGAAAGTTATTTCAAGTGGAGCTCAAGCAGAATTCGCATTAGCTACCGAGATCGCTGATTATTTAGCTAAGAAGTCAGTTCCATTCGCACAAGCGCATGAAGCCGCAGGGGAGTGCGTTCGGTTATGCGAAAAAACCGGTATCGAACTTCATGAACTTTCCGATGAGCAACTTACGAAGATACATCCAGAACTAGGTGCTGATCTTCGAAATATTTTGACGACCTCCGGAGCGGTTGCGTCAAGAACTTCTTCATTGGGTACGGCACCTTCTAGCGTGCTTGCCCAAATTTCTGATTTGAAGGATGCCACGAAAGAAGCAAAGCTCTGGATATCCAACGAGGTGGAACGCTTTTCGGGCATGATGAAGCCATGACATCGCAATTACTAGCCGACCTTGAATGGCGCGGTCTGATTGCGCAGACGACCGATCGTGAAGAGCTAACAAAAGATTTGAATGCGAAGCCAGTTAAGTTCTACATCGGTTTCGATCCAACAGCACCAAGTTTGCATGTAGGTAATCTTGTTGTGATTCTTGTAATGCGTCGCTTCCAATTAGCCGGGCATCTTCCAATAGCCCTTGTTGGTGGAGCTACAGGTTTAGTGGGGGATCCAAGCGGTCGCAACGAAGAACGCGCATTGAATGATGAATCAATTGTCGAGCAGTGGGTGGGAAATATTCATTTGCAGCTTGAGCGATTCCTAGACTTTAAGTCAGCCAAGAATGCAGCGGTTATGGCAAACAATTTAGATTGGACCAAGCCAGTTTCTGCCTTGGAATTCCTCCGTGATATTGGTAAACATTTCAGCGTCAATCAAATGCTCGCTAAAGATTCAGTCTCTTCTCGCCTGGAAAGTGGCGGTATTTCATACACTGAATTTTCTTATCAAGTCTTGCAAGCTTTTGATTATCTCGAGTTGTATCGCCGCGATAACTGCAGATTACAACTCGGCGGTTCCGATCAATGGGGAAATATCGTTGCAGGACTAGATCTAATTCGTAAAGTTGAAAGTGGTTCAGCACACGCTTTCACCATTCCGCTTATGGCAAAGAGCGATGGAAGTAAGTTTGGCAAAACTGCTAGCGGTTCAGTTTGGCTAGATGCAGAAATGACATCACCTTATGCATTCTTCCAATTTTGGATTAATACGGATGACGCAGATGTTGAAAAGTATTTGAAGGTTTTTTCTTTTAAGGAACGTTCTGAAATAGAACGATTGATTGAAACTGTAAAAGTTAACCCAGGTGCGCGTGAAGCGCAACGAGAATTAGCACGAGAAATAACTTCACTCGTTCATGGCGCGGATCAATGCGCAAAAGTTGAAGCCGCTTCGTTAGCTTTATTTGGTCAGGGTGATCTAAGTGCGCTAGATGAAAAGACATTAGTCGCCGCACTTTCACAGCTGCCAAAAGTTTCAATTAATAAAGGCGATGCATTACCAACTTGGGTAGATCTTCTAGCTGCGACTGGTGTTGTTGATTCCAAATCTGCGGCCAGACGTATCGTTAAAGAGAATGGTGCTTACCTAAATAACGAGAAGATAACCGGAGAAGATTTCACACCCACAAAAGCTGATTTGATCCACGGAAGATTCTTGGTTTTACGCAAAGGAAAACGCGATTTAGCCTCCGTAGAGCTGATTTAACCTCGCTTTAGAGTCACAACCGAATTTTGTATTGATCAGCCTTGTTAGGTTTCGATTGGTTCTGATTGGTTCTGATTGGTTTTAGTTAGTCTGAAAGAAATGCTCACCTTTTGAGCGTAAAAACCTGCACTTTCAGCCGTGATTAACCTTGCATGCTGAAGGGGTCTTTTCGGGGCTTTTTGAGGGCAGGGGATTTGACCCTTTTCCGAGCATGGGCTATCTTTACCCCTCGCTTGCGAATTGGACGTAAAACCCTTTAAAACCGGGGTAAATAAGGCCAAGCAACGATATGAAATACCCGGATTTACCAAGTTTTTCCAAGCTCTATGAAGGTCTACCGGATTTGCTTCTCCGTGTGCCTTCCGCTAGGTTTGGCGGTCTGCCCTGCAATCGGTGAGAAATCATCGTGACCGGTGTGCATTCGTACCTTGAGAACTCAACAACGTGCAAAAAATCAATGCCAATCGGCATATATTGGCCTGCCCCTGTTTTGCAGGAGCAGAAAAAATATGCCAAATTCCTTTGTATTTCCATGACTTCGA
>CANLTP010000017.1 GCA_947494085.1 Actinomycetota bacterium
AATTTAACGGTATCAATCACTTCGTATTTCGGCCAGATATGTGAAAGCTGCGTTGCCGCGGCCTTTAGGAAACCAATATCAAAAGGCGCATTATGGGCGACTAAATGCACATGTTCGTGGCGATCAATAAATTCAATGAAATCCGGAAACACCTGATTTATAAGTGGTGCATCAATCAACATCTCATCGGTGATTCCAGTCAGATTAACTATATATTCCGGTAAGGCAACTTGTGGATTTACGAAGCTGGAAAACTCTTCCAGAATCTCGCCACCACGAATTGCAATCGCTCCAATTTCGGTGATCGCACATCCAGTTGTAGGGGAAGCGCCGGTGGTCTCTAAATCTAGGACAATAAAAGTGACCTCGGCCAAGGTTCTTGGATCTTCAGATTTCATAGCCGCCGTCATAATTCAATAGTAAGAGAAGCAACTGACATTTAACGATTAGCTTTCAACCCAAGGATGGCCTGGATAAAAATCAGTGCTGCGATCAAATATGTTGCAACCAACCAACTGCTGGTTGCGGCATAGCTGTAACCAATCAGAATCGGGAAAACCGCCGCAATGCAATATCCAATTCCTTGAGCCATTGAAGAGAGATGACTCGTAGCACCAACACTTGGAGATTTCATCGCAATCAAGCCGAGGGCCAAGGGAAGGGCTGCATGTGTTGTCGAGATCAATATTAACGAAGGAATAGTCCAGCTATTGGATAAATAATTTAGAGATAGGAAGCCGGCAATTCCTGGGATTGAAGTAGCAAGAATTGCTAGTTTCAAATCTTCGCCTCTACTAAATACCAGCGGCAGAATTAAGGTCAGTGCAAAACCGCAGAGCGTTGAAAGCCCAAATAGTGCGCCAGCTTCTGCAGCCGAATAATCTTTATCAATCAGAATCTTGGGCATCCAAGCTACCTGTGTATAAAAAATTGCTGATTGCACTCCCATATAAAGTGAGACCAACCAAGCTTTCTTAGATCGCAATAGCTCCTTGAAATGATTCTCGTGGGTATCCGGCATCGGTTGCGCTTTTCGCAATAACGGAATCCAAATCAGTGCAACCAAGATTGCAGGAACGGCCCAGACCGAAATTCCAAACCTCCAGTTATCTCCGAAAAAAGATGCAATTGGGATCGAGAGACCGGCGCCAAGTGATGCCATAAGAGCGAGAACGGCTGAATAGATCGGCATGACAGTTGTTATCTTCTTTGGATAATCTCGCCTGACCAGGGCCGGAGTAACAATATTTAAAATCGCAATGCTGATTCCAAGGATGACTGTTAATCCAAAGAGTAAGGAATTTGAACCAAGCGTCCGAAGTATTGTGGTGGCTGCAAGAGTAAGTAGTGCGAAAACAATCAGCTGTTCCGTTTTTATCTTTCGGAAAACTCTCAGACTCGGAAGCGGGGCCGCTAGTGCAAAACAAATAACTGGAATTGCGGTTAGAAATCCAAACTGAATAATTCCCAGATTTTGACTTTCGCGAATCGCGGTAATCTGTGGGCCGATGCTTGTAATCGGCGAGCGGATACAACCAGCGATTGCAAGAAGAGCAATCAGTTCAAAGTGTCGGGAAAGCTTCATTTGGCGAGTATAAATCGCAATTTTTGCAATTATCCCATTTAACTTTAAACCGTTGGTTGAGACTTTGTTATCGAAACATTACCTCGCGAAACTTGCAAGCAATATGCGAAAGGGTAGGGTTTCTCCCACATCAATCCCTTGTAAAAGGGTTAATTCAGGAGGCGCTTTGAAAAAGTCATTAAAGCTTATCGCCGTGGCCGCATCTCTAACACTTATTTCAGGTGTTGCAGTTGCTCCTACAGCACAAGCAGCAAAAATTAAATTATGTCTCGCACTAGATACTGGTGGCGTAGACGATCGTTCATTCAACCAAGGTGCCTGGGAAGGCGCTCAGTCTTCAAAAGTTGCAACCGCTGAATATCTTGCAGCTGCTTCATCTGCCGACTTTGCTCCAAACATTAAGGCATTCGTTGATAAAGGTTGCCAACTAATCATCGGAGTCGGCTTTGCTATCAGTGGCGAAATCGTTAAATCAGCAAAGGCAAACCCAAAGATTTCATATGCAGTCGTTGATGATGCGGGCGCAGATTGCGATGCAAACTTCAAGTGTACGCCAGTCAAGAATGTTAAAGGTCTTACCTTCCAGACAGACGAAGCTGCTTTCATGGCAGGTTACCTATCTGCAGGCATGACCAAGACCGGCAAGGTTGCAACATACGGTGGCGCGCCTTATCCAACAGTAACTATCTTCATGGATGGTTATGTTCGTGGTGTTGACTACTACAACAAAGTAAAGGGCAAGAAAGTTTCAGTTCTAGGTTGGAACACAACAACTAAGACTGGTTCTTTTGTTGGTAACTTCACCGACCAAAATGCTGCACTAACTCTTTCAAAGGGCTTTGAACAACAAGGAGCAGACATCATCCTTCCTGTTGGCGGAAACCTCGGAGCACCTTATGCAGCTGCTAACGAGAAGACCAAGAAGGCACTAACAATCTGGGTTGACTCAGATGGTTACGGTCTACTTCCAGCAGGTAAATCAACTCTTCTAACAACTGTGGTCAAGGAAATTGGCGCATCAATCAAGGCAGTTGCTAGCGATGTTGCGGCTAAGAAGTTCAACGGAAGCCTCTATGTTGGAACGCTAAAGAACAAGGGTGTTTCTATTGCTCCTTATCACGATCTAAGTTCTAGAGTTCCATCGAAACTAAAGCTTGAAGTTCGTGCGATTAGAGATCAAATTATCGCGGGAACACTCAAGATATAGGGATAAGTTAGCAAGTTAGAAGACAGGGGGTTCGAGCAATCGGGCCTCCTGTTTTTTGTACAAATAATCGATAGGATTCCGAAATGTCATTAGAGTTACGAGGAATTACAAAAACATTCGGTGCTTTCACCGCTAATAACTTTATTGACCTGAAAGTAGAAACCGGCCAAATCCACGCAATTCTTGGCGAGAATGGTGCCGGCAAATCCACGTTGATGAATATAGTTTATGGATTGCTCAAGGCTGATTCTGGTGAAATTCTAATTGATGGAAAAGTTGTAGATATCTCGGATCCAAGTGATGCTCTTAGCGTCGGTATCGGAATGGTTCACCAGCACTTTATGTTGGTTCCGGTCTTTAGCGTTGCAGAAAACATAATGTTGGGCCACGAGAAGTCCAGCAAGTTAAGAATTTTAGATTTGGATAAAGCTCGTGCGGCTATTCGAGCGATTTCAGAAGATTTTGGATTGGAGGTTGATCCAGATGCAATAGTTGAAACTCTTCCAGTAGGAATTCAACAAAAAGTAGAGATCATCAAGGCTTTAATTTATGAGGCCAAAGTTCTGATTTTGGACGAACCTACCGCGGTGCTTACTCCGCAAGAGACTGATGAACTTCTAAACACTATGCGGGACTTAAAGAGCAAGGGCACCTCAATTATCTTTATAACCCACAAGTTGCGTGAAGTTCGCGCAGTGGCGGATCAAATAACAATTATTCGACGAGGCAAAGTTGTTGCCGCAGTTTCGCCGCAAACATCCGAAGGCGAGTTAGCTTCCATGATGGTCGGACGCGCAGTAGATCTTGCGCCAGAGAAGTATCAGCACGAAATGGGCGGTGCAATATTAGAAGTTAAGGATTTAACAGTTAGAGATTCAGCCGGAACTGCAATCGTTAAGGGTGTTAACTTCCACGTTAATGCTGGTGAGGTCCTGGCGGTTGCAGGAGTGCAGGGCAATGGTCAATCCGAACTTGCAAGGGCGCTCATTAATTTAGAAGAACATATCGAAGGCTCAATTCTTTTGGATGGGAAAGAAATTCGGGGCTCAAGCATTAAAGATTCGCTACACGCTGGTATTGCATTTATCCCAGAGTCTCGGGAGTTAGATGGAGTAATTGGAAGCTTCTCTATAGCGGAAAATCTCATTCTGGATTTACATGAACAATCACCGTATTCAAAAGGTATAAATCTTTCCGCAAAGGTGATGCAAGAAGAAGCGGAAAAACGTGTTGCCGAGTTTGATATCCGAACCCAATCGATAATGGATGCGGTATCAACGCTTTCGGGTGGAAACAAGCAGAAAGTTGTAATCGCGCGTGAACTTTCCAGACCAATCAAAGTTCTTGTGGCTTCACAACCTACTCGAGGGTTAGATGTTGGTTCGATTGAGTTTGTTCACGAGAGAATTTTGAGTGAACGAGATAACGGACGTGGCGTTATTTTATTTAGTACGGAACTAGATGAAGTTATGGCGCTTGCTGATCGGATTGCCGTTATGTATCGTGGCGAAATTCTTGACATCGTTGATTCGAAAGTCACCCGAGAAGAACTAGGTTTATTGATGGCTGGCGTGACAACTGCGAAAGCTGGTGTCGCATGAGAAATGTAATTTCAAGAGTTGGCCAGTCGATAAAACTTCCAGGCCTATCTTTCGTCATGGCATTCACAATTACTGGCGTAATCATCGCGCTATCCGATGAAAAGGTAATGAACAAATTAGGGTCTCCCTTTGAATTCCTAAAGAGCGCAGCTGCATCTGTTGGAAATGCATATTTGTCACTCTTCCAAGGCTCTATTTATGACACCAGATTGGCAGAGAGTAATTTCTTTGAGGGCTTTTATCCCTTCTTTGAAACCCTGGTGACTGCAACGCCTCTGATTTTAACTGGACTTTCGGTCGCTCTAGCATTCAAATCTGGTTTGTTTAATATTGGCGCGCAAGGACAATTTATCTTCGGTGCGATAGGCGCTTCTTATGTTGGTTTCAGATTCGATCTCCCTGTCGGCGTACATATTCTTGCTGCGGCGTTAGCAGGAATTGTCTTAGCTGCAATTTGGGGTGGACTTGTAGGGTTCTTGAAGGCCAAGACTGGTGCACATGAAGTCATTTTGACGATCATGTTGAATTACATTGCTGGATATTTCATACTCTGGTTGTTAAAGACAAAAACATTTCTTCGCCCTGGGCGCATCGATCCAATAGCACCGGAAGTTGCTGAAAGTGCCAGACTTCCACTTCTGGCTGGAGAAAACTTTCGAATCCATGCGGGAATCTTTATTGCTCTTGCGGCTGCGTTCTTTGTTTGGTGGCTGCTAACGAAAACAACAATTGGATATAAGTTCCGCGCAGTCGGTGCGAATAGTCAGGCAGCCCGAACCGCAGGAATCTCGGTTCCATTCGTGATCACGGCAACAATGATGATTTGTGGCGCACTTGCCGGGCTTGGTGGTGCAGTCCATGTTCTAGGAAGCGAGCATGCACTGAATACCGATGTGGCTGGTTCGTTTGGTTTTGATGCAATTACCGTAGCGCTGCTTGGGCGCGCACAACCTCTTGGAACAGTTTTTGCTGCGCTGCTATTCGGTGCGCTTCATACGGGTGGTCGGATGATGCAGTCAAACACAGGCGTCCCGTTGGATATCGTGGTTGTTACTCAGGGCTTAATCGTGCTCTTCATCGCCGCACCTGTATTCGTTCGATACGTCTTTAGATTGAAGAAGTTAAATGCTTCTGCAGCACTTACATCAAAGGGCTGGAACGGATGAAGAAAATACTTTCAAATGTTCAGAAGCGTAGGCTTCAAGGCGTTGTTATCATTTCACTTCTTTCAGGGCTTTCATTTTTATATTTTGGCTTTTTAAAACCAGGGAAAGAGGCAACAACTTTTGGTTTCGTTTTAAATAACGAGTGGGTAATTATCAAAGAGTGGGTAATCGCGTCTCAGACGGGCGCACGGATCTTCTCTGCAATCTCGTTAATTGCCAGCGTAATCTCTATTTTCGCCTATAAGAAAGAACGAACAATCGTAGTTCCGGTTGCGATAGCTAGTTTTGGAATACTAATGTCATTCCTAACTTGGATAGCCTCAGGAAAGTTCATTCCCTTCACTGGTCTACTACAAGGTGGATTACTACTCTCAATCCCACTGATTTTCGGTTCAATGTCAGGTCTGGTTTGTGAACGTTCCGGAGTAATCAACATTGCGATTGAAGGCCAGCTCTTAGCTAGTGCATTTGTGTCCGGTGTTGTTGCAAGCGTTACTGGTCTTGCCTGGTGGGGGTTACTCGCTGCACCATTCGCTGGCGCAGCAATTTCCTATTTGCTTGCAACTTTTGCCATAAAGTTCTCGGTAGATCAAGTCATTCTTGGCTTCGTGATAAATGTTTTGGTAATTGGGCTAACTGATTTCCTCTACAAGAAGTTGTTGATCCCGTATCAAAATACCTGGAACTCACCACCAACATTTGAAGTAATTCCAATTCCTTTCCTTTCTAAAATCCCAGTAGTTGGGCCGTTACTTTTCACTCATTCAATCGTTGTGTATCTAATGTTTGTGATTGTTTCTGCCGTGACCTTTGGCCTGTATAAAACAAAATGGGGGCTTCGCACAAGAGCGGTTGGCGAACATCCGACAGCAGCGGATACTGTGGGCATAGATGTAAATAAGTTGCGCTTCCGAAATGTAATGATTGCCGGATTAATAGCGGGAGTTGGTGGTGCCTTTTACACCGTTGGCTCAGTAGGTGCATTTGGTAAAGAGATGACAGCAGGAGCAGGTTTCATCGCACTTGCCGCACTGATCTTTGGTAAGTGGAGTCCAATCGGTGCCCTATTTGCAGCTCTCTTGTTTGGCTTTGCGAATAACCTGCAGAGCACGCTTTCAATTATTGGCGTAGCCATTCCATCAGAATTTATGTTGATGGTTCCATACATCGCTACAATTATTGCGGTTACTGGACTGGTTGGCAGAGTCAGAGCGCCTGCGGCCGATGGCATTCCTTATAGCCGCGGTGGCGCTCATTAATTATGGAAATTAATTGGGATCAGCTGCACGCCGAGGCAAAAGTAATTATGAGAAAGGCCTATGCGCCATATTCAAAATTTCCAGTAGGTGTTGCAGCTTTAGTTTCTGATGGCCGAATTATTTCCGGATGTAATGTTGAAAATGCTAGTTACGGGCTCGGGCTCTGCGCGGAATGTGGTCTGATATCAAACTTAATTGCAAGTGGTGGGGGACGTTTAATTGCCGCAGTCTGTGTAGATGCGGATGGCAACTTTCTTTCACCTTGTGGCCGTTGCCGACAATTGTTATTTGAACATGGCGGCAATGACTTACTTTTCATGACACCAGATGGTCCAGCACCAATGTCCACGTTGTTGCCTTGGGCTTTTGGTCCGGATGATTTAGAAAAATGAGTGAAGTCTTTGATGCTGTCGAAATAATTGGAGCTAAGCGCGACAGAAATGAATTAAGTGATCCGCAGATTGATTGGGTTATTGACGCTTATACAAAAGGCGTTGTGGCCGATGAACAAATGTCTGCATTGCTCATGGCGATTTTGTTAAACGGAATGAACTCTCGGGAAATTTCACGTTGGACTGATGCGATGATAAGCAGCGGCGAACGCATGGAATGGTCGATGTTAGATCGCAAGACAGTAGATAAACATTCAACGGGTGGAGTCGGAGACAAAATAACTTTACCGCTGGCGCCTTTGGTCGCAGCTTGCGGGGGAGCAGTCCCACAACTTTCGGGTCGCGGACTTGGTCACACTGGTGGAACGTTAGATAAATTGGAATCGATTCCTGGTTGGCGGGCTTCACTGAGTAATGCCGAGATGTTAGAAGTCATTAAAAGTTGTGGCGCAGTTATCTGTGCGGCAGGAGCGGGCCTAGCACCAGCTGATAAAAAACTTTATGCACTCCGGGATGTAACCGGAACAGTTCAAGCTATTCCATTAATTGCTTCAAGCATCATGAGTAAGAAAATTGCTGAAGGAACTAGCGCACTAGTTCTAGATGTCAAGACCGGTTCTGGAGCATTTATGTCAGATCCGAAAAAAGCGAGCGAGCTTGCAAGAGTTATGGTTGATTTAGGAACGAGAGCTGGAGTGAAAACTCGTGCGCTTGTAACTGCAATGGATGTTCCACTTGGATTAACTGCAGGCAATGCGCTGGAAGTGCGTGAGAGTATTGAAGTTCTTTCCGGTGGCGGACCAGAAGATGTTGTCGAATTAACTTTAGTTTTGGCTCGTGAAATGTTAGATGCCGCAGACATTAAACAACTTATGGATCCAGCAGATGCTTTAAAGAATGGCGCAGCAATGGATAGTTGGAAGAAAATGATTCGTGCCCAAGGCGGAGATCCCGATGCGAAACTTCCAGTAGCAAAAGAGCAGGTGCAGATCCTCGCTGATAAAGATGGAACGCTTTCATCGATGGATGCAATGAGCGTTGGAATTGCAGCTTGGCGTTTAGGTGCTGGCCGTTCCAAACAAGGCGAAAAGGTTTCTTTCGGTGCTGGAATTGAAATTCATGCAAAGCCAGGTGCCAAAGTGAATGAAGGCGATGTTATTTACACACTCCATGCGGATGACTCAACAAGATTCGAACGTGCACAAAGCGCGCTCCATAACTCATTTGCAATTAGTCAAGATGGTTCGGTGGCCAATCGTTTACCACTTATAATTGAGAAAATTGAAGGATGAGATGACACTTACAAGTATTCCAACGCCAGAACAGATTAAACGTCTGCCTAAAGCAGTTATTCATGATCACTTAGATGGTGGATTGCGTCCACAAACAATTATTGATTTAGCAGCAAAGATTAACTATCCACTTCCGGCTACAGATGCTGATTCGCTTGCAGATTGGTTCTTCGAAGCCTGCAGCTCTGGCACTTTAGTTCGTTATCTTGAAACATTCGAACATGTTGTTGCTGTTATGCAGACCCGCGAGGCAATTATTCGAGTAGCCAGCGAATGCGCATTGGATTTAGCTCGTGACGGAGTTGTGTATGCCGAAGTTCGTGGCGCCCCAGAACTCTTCACTCGCGAAGGTTTAACTCTGGATGAAGTTATTGAAGCAACGATTGAGGGATATCGCCAAGGCGAAAAAGCAGCTGCGGCTGAAGGTTTTAAGATTCGGGTCGAATCTTTACTGTGCGCGCTTCGTCAAAACTCTTTGGCACAGGAAATTGCGGAGAAAGTTATTAAGTATCGCGATCTAGGTGTTGTTGGTTTCGATATTGCTGGTCCAGAAGATGGTTTCCCACCAACCAATCAACTCGAGACCTTTAATTATCTTCGCCAAGAAGATGCCCACTTTACGATTCATGCTGGTGAGGCATATGGATTGCCTTCGATCTGGCAAGCAATTCAGATGTGCGGTGCTGAACGTTTAGGGCACGGAGTTCGAATAATTGAGGACATTGATTTCTCTGGCACAAAACCAAAACTTGGCAGACTTTCGGCATATGTTCGTGATCGCAGAATTCCATTGGAGCTCTGCCCAACTTCTAATTTGCAAACCGGCGCAGCTAAAACAATCGCAACGCATCCAATCGGTGCGCTAGCAAAGTTAAGATTTCGGGTAACTATAAATACTGATAATCGTTTGATGAGCCGAACCTCTATGACAAATGAGATGGTGGAAGTAGTCAAGGCATTTGATTGGACCTTCCAGGATCTTCAACGTGTAACGATAAATGCGCTTAAGAGTTCATTTATTCCATTTGAAGAACGTCTTGCAATTATTGAAGAAGTAGTTAAGCCAGGCTATTTAGCTATAGCTAGCGAATAACGAACTAAATTCCTCGCTAATTTTTGCAACTAATTCATCAGCAAAAGCTACATCTCCAACAACTTCGATATAGGTTTTTAATTTTGGTTCTGTCCCACTCGGTCTAACAATTATCCGGATGTTTTCACCGCACCTTATTCGTAGGCCAGTTGTTGGAACCGAAGCCTTGCTCAAGTCTTCGAAGTTGGTGACTTTTTGTCCAGCGATTTCAGTTAGTGGGTTAGATATAAGCGCGGAAAGGATTTTCTTGATCGTGGAAATCTCACTGACTCGAATCGAAAGCTGTTCGGTTCGGTGATAGCCAATTTCTGACCAAATCTCATCTAGGTAAGCAAAAACATTTGAACCGCGAGCCATCAGTTGGGAATTTATCTGGGCAATCTTTAAAGCGGCAGAGATTCCATCTTTATCATTAACCTTTGAAGGATCAACGCAATAGCCAATCGCTTCTTCATATCCAAATACCAAGTTTTCGATTTTTGATAGCCACTTAAATCCAGTGAGAGTCTCCACAAAGCTAGCTCCTGAATTAGCGGCAATCTTCTTGAGTGCACTTGAAGAAACAATTGTGGTCGCGAAGATTTCTCCCTTAACGACCTGATTCTTTGAGATGTAATACCCAAGCAAGGTTCCCAGTTCATCACCGCGCAACATCCGCCAATTTCCAGAAGAATCCTTCGCCGCAACTGCGCAACGATCCGCATCAGGATCATTTGCAATCACTAAATCTGCGTTCTCTTCTTTAGCTAGCTTGATGGCTAAATCGATGGCACCAGGTTCCTCAGGATTAGGGAAAGCGACAGTAGGGAAATCTGGATTTGGTTCGGATTGCTCGGTTACCAATATCGGTGGCGCAAATTTTGCTTCATCAAAAACAGAGAGCAGAGTCTCTGTGCCAACTCCGTGCATCGCGGTATAAATAATCTTTTGGGGATGAACCTCGCGAAGATTCCCGGCACAGCTTTCAACATACTTTGCAATTAGATCCTCACCAACAACTTTCCAAGAAAATCCCTTAGGGCTTGGCAATTTGACTTTACTGATTCGCGTAGAGATATCAGTGTCAACTGGCGCGATAATTTGGCTGCCACGATACGCAATAACTTCGACAGTGCCGCCGAGATAAACCTTGTAGCCGTTATCGATTGCTGGATTGTGGCTTGCGGTCACCATGATTCCGCAATCCATATTCAATTTATTAACTGCGAAAGCTAATACCGGTGTTGGTAATTCACGGGGGAGCAGATAAACATCTAGACCCGCACCAGATAATATTTCAGCACTCTCTTGTGCGAATTCAAGCGATCCATGTCTAGCATCTCGGCCGATAATCACTTTTGATAAGCCACGAGAAATTAAGAAATCCGCGATACCGGCTGCGGTTCGGCCGACAACTGCGCGATTCATTCCAGATGGACCAGGGCGAACCGGTCCGCGAAGACCAGCAGTTCCAAACTCTAAGAAACCACTAAATGATTTTCGTAATTCATCTTCGTTATTGTCGGCGAGCCATCTACCTAAAAGTGAAGCAGTATCTGGATCTGGATCATTTGCAATCCAATCCAAAATTTCTAATCGGAACTGCTCATCAATCACAGTTGTTTTAAAACCTTCGCCAGCAATTCGCCCATTCGTCCAGCGGCAGCTTTGCCAGCTTCCATTACTTCAGTGTGACTTAGCTTCTCGCCAGTAACACCGGCTGCAGCATTAGTGACAAGTGATATTCCTAAAACTTCTGCGCCAAGTGCATGTGCTGCAATCGCTTCTGGAACTGTGGACATTCCAACTAAATCGGCACCGACGGTTCGCAACATATTAATCTCAGCTGGTGTTTCATACGCTGGTCCGCGCCAATGAACATAAACACCTTCAGCTAATGATGGATCTTCACGTTTCACAAGTTCGCGGATTCGCTTGCTATAAAGATCTGTTAGATCGACGAAATCTGCACCGATTAATGGACTAGTTGCGGTCATAGAAATATGATCACGAATTAGAACTGGTTGACCAACTTTGTAATCGCGGTTAATCCCACCACAGGCATTTGTTAGAACGATAACTTTGCAACCCGCTTTGACTGCAGTCCGGGCGCCATGAACTACTGGTTCTAAACCTTTTCCTTCATACAAATGTGTGCGGCCTAAGAAAACGAGTGCTTGAATTTTTCCATTAGCGCCATCAATCTCATAAGAACGAATTAATCCACCATGACCAACAACGGTGGGTGCTGGAAATCCTGGAACATCGGTTACTGCAAATTCATGCGTTGGCTTGCCAAGCGCATCTGTAGCAGGCATCCAGCCCGAGCCCATTACGAGAGCAACATCGTGCTTAGGCTTTCCGGTTATCTCTGCAATTTTTGCAGCGGCTAATACTGCGGTGCCAAGTGGGTCCGAATATAAATCGCTCATGTATGAAACCTACCCGTTATTGTCGTGATCTTTAGAGCTCATATTTGCCATATGGTGCTTGCGACAGAGAACTTCGTAAACAACTTCAGCATCAGGTGAGGTATCACCCGGAACCAACTGGTCACCTTCACGCGTCATGCGACCGCCAATAATTCGAGCATTATGTGTCGCGCGAAGTCCACACCAACAGAGCGCTTCCACTTGTAAAGGGTTTACGCGGTCTGCAAGTTCGATCAAGCGCATTGAGCCAGGAAATAGAGTAGTTCTAAAGTCACTAAGAATTCCGAATGCGAACACATCTACATTTAAAATATCTACGATTCGAGCAAGCTGATCAATCTGTTCGCTTTCATAAAACTGTGCCTCATCGAAAATTAAATAATCCAATTTTCCGTTCTTTGCTTGATGAGATTCCACGAAAGTGAAGATATCCATCTCGCTGCCAACTTCGATGGCCGGACTTTGCAACCCAAGCCTTGAAGAGATGATTCCAGTTCCGGCACGATCGCGATTTGTGAATACCAAGCCATGTCGCCCGCGGCTCTCGTAGTTATGGGCGGTCTGAAGTGCCAGTGTGGATTTTCCACTGTCCATTGTTCCGCAGTAATAAATTAGTTGAGCCATGGCGGCAGTTTGTCATAGTTAACGCTGAAAGATTGGTATGGCACGAGACTTATTCGCCGGTGTAATACTTTCCAATTTGCGCTAAGGATTTATCAAGGATTTCCAGACCAAGTTTGGCATCTTGCTCAGAAATATTGCATGGTGGGCACAAATGGATTCGATTGAAGTTTGTAAATGGCATCATGCCATTGGCCTTACAAGCCGCAACAAGTTCATTCATCGCTGGACTAGATCCACCATATGGTGCAAGGGGTTCATGAGTCTTGCGATCGCTGACCAAATCAACACCCCAGAAAACTCCGGCGCCACGGATGTCCCCAATAACTTTATGTTTCTTTGCTAACTCGCGAAGTCCTGGCCCTAATATATTTTCACCAATTGATGTTGCATTTTCCAACATCTTCTCTTCTTTCATGACATCAATTGTTGCTACAGCTGTAGCAGCAGCAAGTGGATGGCCCATATATGTAAGCCCACCAGGGAAAACCTGCTCATCAAAGGTCTTTGAGATTTCTTTACTGATTACAACGCCACCAAGTGGCACATATCCGGATGTAACACCCTTTGCAAAGGTAATTAAGTCGGGGACAACCTTTGACGATTGGAAAGCGAACCATTTTCCAGTTCGGCCAAAGCCGGCCATAACTTCATCAGCAATCCACAAAATTCCA
>CANLTP010000018.1 GCA_947494085.1 Actinomycetota bacterium
GAACAGATTCCAATAAAATTGCCCCGATAGTATTTGGACCTTCAAAAATTATTGTTTGTTCTAGATGTTGCAGTGCGCGTTCACACTCTTGCGCTTCGCTATTCGCCCAGAAAGCAGAGCGATATAAATAAGGACCCCAGAAGTGCACATGTCCGAATGCAAATTCATTTGGGAATCTACGGGGATCTCCGGTGGCATTTATCGCCGAACCGGTGTTGCCGTGATACGAACGATAGGTTGAAAGAACTTTATGTTTTCTGGTGTGAATACGTGCCATCCGAATGGCATTTTCAATCGCATCTGCACCACCATTTGTGAAGAAAACTTTTGCAAAGTTTGAACCAGCTAATTCAACAATTCGTTCGCCAGCTTGATTGCGAATATCACTCGCATGCTGTGGCGCAAGGGCAGTTAACGTTGCAGCTTGCTCTTGAATTGCAGCCACTACCTTTGGATGTTGGTGGCCGATATTTGTGAAAACCAATTGAGAAGAGAAATCTAAATATTCTTTGCCATCGTGATCCCAGAAACGCGAACCCGAACTCTTAGCAACTGGGATTGGAGAAATCGCACCTTGAGCCGACCAAGAGTGGAAAACAAAATTGTGGTCTGCTGCGCTTACCTCAGCGTTGCTCTTTGAACCTGTGCTCACCGATTGCCCCTAGCATTTGGACGAGTTGGACATAACTGCCGTCATTGATTGGCGTCATCTTATTACTCTGGCGTAGATTATCGCTATGACACAGACAAAAATTATTACACATTGGATAAACGGCGCATTAGACACTGGAAAAACTGAACGCACTAGCGAGGTTTTTAATCCAGCGACTGGACAAGTTTCAGCAAATGTAGCTCTAGCAAATGTAGCGACAGTTGATAAGGCAGTTAATGTGGCCACCGAAGCCTTCAATTCATGGCGTCACAGCTCGCTTACAAAGCGCACTCAAGTTTTATTTGCATTTCGTGAATTAGTTCTACAGAACAAAGAGAAGATTGCTGCGTTAATTACTGCTGAGCACGGAAAAGTATTAAGCGATGCATCCGGAGAAGTTACTCGCGGACTTGAAGTTGTCGAATTTGCTTGTGGCATCCCACATCTTCTAAAGGGTGGCTTTTCAGAAGAAGTTTCGACTGGAGTAGATGTTTATTCGATTCGGCAGCCGATTGGCCCAGTTGCAATTATTTCACCATTCAACTTCCCAGCAATGGTTCCGATGTGGTTCTTCCCAGTCGCAATCGCATGCGGAAACACAGTCGTATTAAAGCCATCTGAAAAAGATCCAAGTGCCGCTATGTTCCTTGCCCAACTTTGGAAAGATGCGGGACTTCCTGATGGCGTATTCAATGTTGTTCATGGCGATAAAGAGTCTGTCGATGCTCTTTTGACTCATCCAGGAATTAAGTCAGTTTCATTTGTGGGCTCGACTCCGATTGCAAAGTATGTTTATGAAACCGGAACCAAGCACGGCAAGCGCGTTCAAGCACTTGGTGGCGCCAAGAACCATATGGTTGTTCTACCTGATGCAGATCTAGAACTCGCAGCTGATGCTGCAATCAATGCTGGATTCGGTTCAGCAGGAGAGCGCTGCATGGCTATTTCAGCAATCGTTGCAGTTGAACCAATTGCTAGTGCCCTAGTTGAAAAAATTAAATCGAGAATGGCAGCCATCAAAACTGGCGACGGCACTAAAGGTTCCGACATGGGCCCACTTGTTACCAAAGTTCACCGCGACAAAGTTGCTTCATATATCGAAGCTGGCGAAAAAGCAGGTGCCACACTTGTTGAAGATGGTCGCAAGGTAAAGGTCGATGGCCAAGGCTTCTTCCTTGGACCAACACTTTTCGACAATGTAACTCCTCAAATGAGCATTTATAAGGAAGAAATCTTCGGACCAGTGCTAAGCATTCTTCGCGTTAATACTTACGATGAAGCGCTAGCACTTGTAAACGGCCATCCATATGGAAATGGAACTGCAATTTTCACCAATGATGGTGGCGCAGCTCGTCGATTCCAGAATGAAGTGGAAGTTGGAATGGTTGGAATAAATGTTCCCATCCCAGTTCCTATGGCTTACTTCTCATTCGGCGGTTGGAAGAACTCTTTATTCGGAGATACACATGCTCATGGAACTGAAGGAGTTCACTTCTTCACCCGCGGCAAAGTTGTTACAAGCCGTTGGTTGGATCCAAGCCATGGTGGAATCAACTTAGGTTTCCCACAAAATAGCTAGTTAGTTGAAATTGTAGAAGGCCAAGAACGCTGCAATTGAGAGCATGATTGCAGCGATGATTGAATCTAGAATCTTCCAAAAAATAGGCTGTGACATAAACCTTGATGCTGAATTTGCACCGAAACCGATTGCCGTAAACCAAATAAAACTAGCAAGTGTTGCGCCAAGCACAAAGAACCACTTATCAGAACCGAATTGGTTCGAGATACTTCCAAGCAGAATAACCGTGTCTAAATAAACGTGTGGGTTTAAGAAAGTAAGGGCAAGAACGGTAAGAACGACACTCTTCTTATCAGCCGAAGCATCTCCTGCTGAATTCAAGGTTGCTTTTCTAAAAACAGATCTCGCAGATTTGAAGGCGGACCACAGAAGATAAATTACGCCAAACCAACGGACTACTTCCAGAAGATCTTTGTTGGATTTAATCAGCGCCCCAAGGCCGCTAGCTCCTAGCGCAATTAGGAGTGCATCAGAAAAGGCACAGATCAAGACGGTCAGCAAAACGAATTTCCTTGTTAGTCCCTGCCGAATTACAAAAGCATTTTGAGCGCCGATTGCAATTATCAATGAGAAGCCGGCTAAGAGTCCTGGGATTATTGCGAACATCCGTGAAGGATACTTGGGTTATCGCAAATGGTCTTCTACTATTGCTAAATGTCATTAGTCCGACCACTAAAAGCAGAAGATAAGAGTCAATGGACACCGCTGTGGCAAGGGTATTTGGAATTTTATAAAACAGAACTGAGCGATGAACAGAGTGAATTAACCTGGCAACGCTTGCTAGATAATGATTTTAATCTTCACTGCCTAGTTTTTGAGTTAGATGGAAAGATCCAAGGAATCACTCATTATTCTTTTCAAACATCGACCTGGGCTCACAAGAATTACTGTTACCTAGAAGATTTGTTTATTGCCCCCGCTTCTCGGGGAAAAGGGCTGGGAAGGCTGTTGATAGATTCAGTCAAAGACATTGCTGTAAGTGAGGGCTCATCTCGGCTTTATTGGAATACAGACGAAACTAATGCAACTGCTCGTAAACTCTATGATTCATACTCACTCGATTCCGGAAAAGTGCAATACCGAATTTCTTTAGACCCAAGCGATTATTGAAGTTAATTTTGTGGTCCAAATAACAGATTTAAAATAGTTTTAAACTACAAGCCATATAGATGTGTCGAACAACCCATTACAGGCATTGCTTTATATTCACTCACGTAATCAATTAACTAAATGGGAGTATAAATGAAGAAGCTTGTTGTTTTCATTGCGATATCAGGGTTATTTCTAACAGCGTCGGGCGCATCTGCTGCGACTAAGGTAAAAGTAACGCCACAGTTTAAAGTTTCAAAGAAGAACCCAGTGGTGACTTTCAAAGTTTCAGGACTACCAAAAGAAAACGGCATCTATATTTCACAATGCATGGCACCATCGAAGGATGCGGGCGCTGCTAAGGCTTGTAATCCAGCTGAATACTCAAAACTTTGGGTTTCAGATGTTCCAGCTGATCAAGCTATGGGAGCCAAATCAAGCAAATCTAAGTTGACGCTCAAAGTTGATAAGTATTTCAAGGACGGCGATTGCATCCATACAACTTGCGTCTTTCTAGTAACCAATGATCACAGCGCAGCAACCGATCGAAGTGAAGACCAGACCATTAAATTCAAATTTGGTGGAATTAATCTTTTCTAACTCTAGAAATTAGTTAATCAGCGCTCGAAGTCCGGCAATTGCATATTTTTGTGCATAGCTAATTTCGGGCGCTGCTTCATTTCCAGATTCGATACGAACCGAAGCAACATCAATAGTTGCTTGAACATGGGCAAGTCCCAATTTCACGTCAGGTAAACCAATTTCACTTAGCGGTTTAATTATCGTTCCCATTAAATCTTTGTGTCCCTGCGCGATATCTGACTTGCGATAATTCGGGGTGGTTACGGTGTTTAGGCTCTTTACAAGTAAGTGGCGTCCATCGACCACATATTGCAGGGCTTCTTCAATCCATAAGCTTATGTATTCAAAAGGATCTTGAACGTTATCTACAGCTTTTAGTAATCGCTTGTTGTAGTAAGCCATCTCTTCCATTACTAAGTCAGCAATCAAATCTGCAGAAGAAGCGAAGTATTCATAGATTGAGGAACGTGCAAGACCAGCACGTTTTGCAACAGCAGAGACTGTTACGGAACCAACGCCGTCTTCCATTGCCAAACTAAGTGCGGCATCCATCAACTGACGCTGACGCATCTGTCGTTGCTCGCGAATTGTGGCTTCTTGAATCTTTGGAGACATGGCTTAACTCTACTTCAGTAGTAGGCCTGGATTCACTCCGAGCCCCATAGATGCATCGAGAACTGCGCCATGTAAAACTTTTCCGGCATCTGTAGTTAGAAAATAACCAAGTTCAGCAATCTCTCGGGGATCTATCAAACGCATTTTAGGAAGTGAAGCGATAACTTCTTTGCGTTGTATGTCACTTAAATTGTTTAACGTGCTGGCTTGGAACATAGGTGTATTGGTTGCTCCCGGGCAAATAGTAAATACATCAACCCCAGTTTGAGCCAGATCAGCGCCCAAAGTTCTTCCCAGAAATGCAATCGCTGCTTTGCTCATGCCGTCGGCATAGTTGAACCCAGGGAATTGAGTAACTCCACCACCAACTGATGAAAGCAGGATTATTTTTCCAGAGCCTCTTTCAAGCATCTTTGGTAGCAAGAGATTATTCAGCCAGAGCGTTCCGATGGCATTTACTTTAATTAATGCTTCAGCTTGGCCTTGTGGAGTATTAGAAACTTTCTCAACAGTCTTCGAACCTAGTCCCGCGTTATGAATTACTACATCTGGAACAGAAGGCAGAGAAGCGGCTAGCACTTCCACTGATGCATAATCTGCAAGATTCAATTTAAAAGCTGTAGCAACGTTTGGATAAGCCTGGGCAACTTCACCGGGCTTCTCACCATCGCTGAAATATGTGAACCAAACTTCGAATCCATTCTTGGCAAACGCATCTACAAATTCGCGCCCAATGCCGCTGGTGCCTCCGGTTATCAAGACTTTCTTAGACATTGTGCCCCGCTTTCAATTTAAGCAAGCATAGCGCTAGCCATTGGAAACTTTAAGGCCAGCTAAATCTTCACAATCCGAACATAAATACCGGTGCCATCAGAACCGAGAACCTCAAACTTATGGCCTTCATGAATTAAAGTTTCTCCGACTACGAGAAGCTTCTCTTTTGAATCTCTACTAACTTTGAACGGGCCAGCTCCATGTTTCCGACTTGTATCTAAATCGTAGACCAATAAACCTGAGTGCTCGTATTTCGATTCGCATTGCGAGACCCCGCCTTTTTGGCAGAGGTTGTATTTCTTCAAAATCGATTTAGCAGTATTTGTCCGATACTCAGCGAGGACCACTTTGGAAGAGTTAACTTTAACAACAACAAGCTTTTTTCCTGATGGAGATTGGAAAGGCTCCAAGTAAAGAGTTCGCGGTTCGCTTGAACTTGTCACACAATTAACTTCTGAATCCTTTAGCCAACCGACGTGCCACTTCTGCCACAGGAAGAATTCACCGCCGCCAATCATTACATCCCAACCATTGCCCGGTTGTTCAGTTTTGCCTGAGGATGAATAGTTCGCAAAGATGTAAAGATCTTCAAACGAATACATGGCGTGTCCGATTCCATGGGTAAAACCATTCACCCCAATGCTGTCTATATGACCGCCAATTCCATAAACCCTGGCGCTAGGAATAAGTCCATTCTGTAACTTTAGTTGAAAGTCTTTGTCATAATAAGAATTACTAGTTACCGAATATTTTCCTTCGGGAAACAAAAACATAATTGCATCAGTCGCTGCAGCACCCTTAGGGCCAGCACGGTCTATCAAATACTGTGCAACTTGTTGCGAGGTCATGGAGGCCCACAAGTTTTCATAAAAGTTAAGTGTTTCAGGTAGAACAATCCAATTATCTTTATCGGGAACAGTAAAGTTAAAATCTACTCTTCCGTATGAATTGAATTCATAAAATCCTTCTGCTTCTTTTGCAGTCTTTACTGCTGATTGATACAACTGATCTGGCATCGGACGGTCTTTGAATGACACGGGGAACCACGAAAGATCGATTTTGGATCTTCCAGCCAATGAATATGGTGGTGTTGTGAATGCAGAAGAAACATAAAGACTCGAGTCGTTTGGATAAGTAACATCCTTAATTTTGCATTCGGCCTGGACCTCCAACGACACCTCGGGAGTCAAAGCAGGGCATTTACCGGAACTTGTGTCACAACTTTTGCCTAAGCCGTAGACGAATGTTGGAAGTGTTTCCAAATGATCAGAACTTGCGGCATCGTAGACAGAACTTGTGTTGGAATTTGGATTACTGCCTCTGTTATCCGAGTTTGCCTGCTGATTATCAACTTGCGGCTTCTTTTGAACAACTACGAAGCGATCTTGATCGATCCAAACAGACCTGCCAGAGGTAGCCTTTATGTATATTTTGTAATTGCCCGCACGAGTGTTTTCTCGGACGTTGAAAATCAATGCCCATTTTCCATTCTTCAAAGAGCCAGACTTCAGTTTGGCCAAGCCTGAAACTCTTTCTTTTTTCGGTCCCTGTAAATATGACGTAATTCGAATATTTTGTGGTGCAGTGAGCCCCAATTCAATTTCGTATTGCGATCCTGCGACAACGCTCGGATAAAATCCGATACTCGCAAGATTAATCTGTGCGTTCGCGGGGGTTGGGTAAAGGATGGGCGCAGTT
This sequence comes from Actinomycetota bacterium, assembly GCA_947494085.1. Next base: position 6,990 of record CANLTP010000018.1, read on the forward strand.
AGAATCAGACTAAGGATGAATATTAATTTTCTCGTAACCAAATTTCTCATTTCTTAATCTTGAAAGCTTGCAAAATATGGTTGGCACTTAAGTCGTATAACTGATTCGAATCAATCCCTAGAGATAGCTTCAAATTCTCATCGAAATTTATATTGAGGGATTGGTTATAAATCAGTTTCTTATAAGCATCAAAGCCATACTCGGCAATTAGCCACTCAAACACGAGGGACCCAAGAACAAACTGCGTGAAACCTATTGCGCTGTCGTTGCTAGTGAGTTCCATTAATTTTAGAGTGGAAACAACATTGCTCTTATTGGTCAGAGTATTGAATGGTGGCCACGCACCTTCACCCTTATTCTCTGAAACAAGTGCCCGGTAGAAGAGCAAATATGACTCGAAGGAGTCCATGGCTAATGCAGTTGAAATAGTGTTGGCAGAACCCTCACGGAAAATAGGACGATAGTTGGTTTCATATTCGTCGCGGCCGCCGGGGTATCCAACTTGGTCCCGCTTGTATTTAAAATAGTCTTGAACAACGTGAAAATACTCATGGGGCACAACTTGCTCAGAGTAGAAAGTTACGTTTTTGCCGTTCGTGCGACTTGAAGCAAGGACACCTGTGTGGCCTTCAGCCTTTCCTGTGTAATCCGAGAAAGTGGCTGCAAGGCCGACAACTTGATGGGTGCGATTATTCTGACGGAAATAGTTGATAAAGTCTGAAAAATCTTGCTTCTGCCGAAAGAGTATCGGGGTTGCGTCGATGAAAGCTTCATCTTTTTCGGTTTGAAAGTAAACATTCATTGGCGTTTCGGGAGCGAAGAATTGATCGTAAGCGCGAGTCGCCAAATTTATTTGGGCGATGTATTTAGCGCGTAGATCCTTGGGGAAACTGTCGCTGATAAAGAATTTAAGTTTGATATTTTTTGGCTCAGTATTCGATATCTGCTTACGGATTTCGTTGTAAGCCTTCAGTTTTGTCTTCTCATATTGAGTGAGTTTGCTTGGCTTTATCTTGGTAACGCTGATCCAGGTTGATTTCCCCTTATAAAACAGACAGACATATTTGATGCCGGAAACCACTTTTGTATCACTGGTGTATCTGCACTGAGATGTAGGAGCCGCGGCTGAAGCCTCATTAATGTTGAGGGTTAAAGAGAGCGCTACAACAAGACTAAGAACGATTTTTCTCATGCCAAATGCTACAACAGTGTATTTACAAATTCTCCCTGCGCTTAAACAAAATCTCATCGGACCCAATACGGTGCGCTTTGAAGGAATTCACAGGTGAATCACTTGGGTAACCGATAGCCAATCCGCAAAGAAGTCTGTAGTGCTTCGGGATATCAAACTCTTTTCTAACCACATCATCCCAAATATTAACTGCGCCTTGCGCACAAGTTCCTAATCCATGGCCGTGGGCAGAGAGCATTAAATTCTCCATCATCAAACCAGCATCTGAAGCCGCATACACGTTAAGACTTTTGTGGATATAAATAAACATTTCAACCGGCGCACCAAAGAAGGAGTAGTTCTTGCCCCATTGTTTGTCTCTTGCATCGCGATCGCCTCGCTTAACACCAAACAATTCATATAGTTCTTTACCAACTCTTTGAGCTCTTGGTTTCAATTCTGCGACATATGGTTTAACGATGCTTCGATTACTAGTTGGAAGGCCGTAACGCGAATAGATAAGTCGTAACTTATTCTTCAAACCTTTTCTCATAATTTTTGAGAGCACGCTCCAGCGAGATAGAAACTCACCGCTGATTCGATCCCTAACTTCGTCTGTTGCAATTGCAATTTTGAAAGGCCGAGTATTTGACCAACTTGGCGCCGTTAAAGCATCGGTGAGAATTTGGTCGAGTATTGCTTGTGGAATTGGTGTCGCCAGAAAATCACGAGTCGATCGGCGAGATGCCAAGAATTGAGAGACCCAGGCAGAATCGCGGTCATTTAGATTTGAACTCATTCGGAAATATTAATTTATTGGGATTTCGAGTTCATCAACAATAATTCGCTCAAGTCTTGCAACATGCGCCATTGTGTCGGCGCGAATCTCGGTTGAGACTTGGCGGGAATAAGCAACGTTAAGTGCAGCTTCATCATCAAACCATTGCTCTGCAACGCCATCCCACTCGCAGTCGAAAGTTGGCTTTCCGGCGAGGTTATCGATGCGACCGAAATTCACAACATACTTGCGCAAGCCAGGTGCTGTGCGTGCAACGGGAACATGGGACTCGAGCCACCAGCTCTTGAACTGTTCGTCAGTTAGGTGATCCGCCTTTTTGAGAAGCCAGACAATCTTGATCATTTCTCCACCTCTCGGTTCATCTAACGCAAATCTTGAATTGCGATTAGAATGCAATCCTAATACGGCTTGAATACCAATTCCAAGGGGGCATCGCACTTGCGCACTACTGAAGAAAATCAGCAGCGCACTACAAGTGGTGTCGAATTAGAAGATGACTTTGTTGTTGTTGGAAGTGGCGCAGCAGGATTGACCGCTGCTATTACTGCAAGGCGCCGCGGCCTTTCGGTAATTGTTCTTGAATGCCAGGATGTTGTTGGCGGCACAACGGCGCGAAGTGGAACTTGGATTTGGTCACCTAACAATCGTTGGATGCAAGAACTCGGTTTCACAGATGAGCGCGATGATGCAATTCGTTACATGGCTCGTCTTTCGTTCCCAGAACGCTATCAAGCAGATGCAGAACGCTTCGGCCTTGATCCACACGAATTTGAAATGTTAAATGTTTTCTATTCCACATCAGGAAAAGCGCTGGAAGAACTTGCAGATGCAGGTGCGTTAGATCCGGTTGTAAAAGCAAATGCGCCAGATTATTTTGCTGACCTTCCTGAAGACAAAGCACCATACGGTCGAGTTGTTGTATCTCGAGGGCGTGCGCGACCAGATCAATTGACGGGCGCGGAATGGGTTTTAGATTTGCGAGATACAGCGCTAGGTCTGGGCGTTGACATCCGCTTCAATCACAGAGTTTCAGATGTAATCCAAAATGACGGTCGAATCACCGGTGTTATTGGAACTGTTAACGGCGAAGCATTCACTGTTAATTCAAAACGTGGAGTTCTTTTTGCAACCGGCGGGTTCACACACAATCCAGATCTTATGAGCGATCACATGTCGACCCCAGTTCGACTTGGTGGCGCAGCCAAAGGATCACGTGGAGATTTCATGCGCATTGGTGCATCACTTGGTGCAAGGTTGCACAACACGGCAGCTGCTTGGTTAGCCCCGATTCCTCTTGAGGCACTGGTTCGCGACCCACAATCTGTCACAACAAATATCTTCGCATTGCGTGGCGATAGCATGATTATGGTTAACAAGTATGGCCGTCGAACAGTTAACGAGAAATTGCCGTATCACGAACTTGGTAGATCAATGTTGCGATGGGATGCATCGCAAGCAGAGCACCCTGATTTAAGAATGTTCATGATCTTCGACAGTTCTGCGCGAGTTCACTTCTCTGATGGCACAAGTGGAAATCCAATAAAGCCACCAAGTGAACATGATCCAAATTTGGTCGAGGGCAACACGCTTGAAGAACTCTCAGCCGCAATCAAAAAACGCATTCTTGAAATCGGCCCAACACATATGGCCGGACTAGAAATTGCGCAGGATTTTTCATCGAATCTAAAAGAAACAATTGAAGAATTCAATCGACATGCAGCAACCGGCAAAGACCCAATTTTCCATCGCGGAGAATCGGCAATTGAACTGTTCCGCAACGGACCAGCGCGTCCAGGTAACGAGAACAATGCAGCGCTCTTTCCTTTCGATTCAACGGGACCTTACTTCGCTTTGATTCTTGCGCCAGGAACTCTTGATACAAAAGGTGGACCTGCAATTGATGCCGAAGGTCGTGTTCTTCGCGCAAGTGATGGCGAACCAATACCTGGATTATTTGCTGCAGGAAATTGTGCCGGTTTTCCATCAGGCCAGGCATATTGGGCCGGGGGAGCAACAATCGGTTTAGCAGTTACCTTTGGTTATCTTGCTGCCTTAAATGTTTCGGCAATAAAACAGAATTAAAAAAGATTTAAAGCGCAAGCCATCCGCCGTCAACAGGAATGAACGCTCCTGTTACGAATGAAGCTTCATCAGATAATAAAAACGCACAAGCCTTCGCTATTTCATTTGGATTGGCAGGTCTTCCAATTGGAATCCGCTCTTTCATCCAGGCACTTTTGACGGGATCTTGAAGAGATTCTGCGCTCATCGGTGTTGCAACAGGTCCAGGTCCAATCACATTTACTCGAACACCATATTTAGACCAATCAACTGCAAGTGCTTTTCCTAATTGAAGAACCGCGCCCTTCGAAGCGGTGTATGCGGCATTTCCACCATAACCAACAGCAGAAAGAATTGAGCCAATTAATACAATCGAACCCGAACCTTGTGGCACCATCAAACGACCAGCTGCTCGAGCGATCAGAAATGATCCAGTCACATTCGTGTTCATTGTCTGCTCAAATATTTCTAGGGACATTTTGCGTGCATCTATAAAGTTCTCTTCGATACCTGCGCAGTTAACGACGCCATCTATTCGACCAAACTTCTTTATGGCTTCTTCGAAAAGCGCATCAACTTCGGATTCGATTCTTACATCTGCAGTGATACTGATGCCGCCAGTTAAATCTTGCATTTCATGAATTTTGGTGTCTGGTAAATCAGTGCAAATCACTTGGTGGCCGCGCTCTGCAAGCATCAGAGCAGAAGCTCTGCCAATGCCAGAAGCAGCGCCCGTCACCATGGTTACTTTTTTAGTATTCATAATCTTGCTGAAACTTTACATCAGAGTAAGCCGGAATTGAAGAGTTCGACCACTGGATTCAATTAGCTGTGGGTTGAAAGCCATACATCTTGATAATTTGTTCACCCATGAACTCATACACCCAGATCCACTCTTCAGTCCGACCATCTTCGTAACCACTAAAAGTTTCAGCGTGAGTCACGATATTTCCAATTTGGAGACATTCAGAAGACACGTTCTTAAGCTTCGGATTATTGCGCCACGAATTTTGGATTAGCTCGAAAAAGGCTTCAGATCCTTCGATCTGCTTCGTTCCATCCGTTTTAAACCAAATCATCTCAGGGTGAATGAATCGCCTAAACATTTCAAGATCGCGATCGAGATAACCAGAAACAAATGCATTAACCGCATCTATTTGTGCTGACACGATCTCTCCTTATTACGTTGCGATGGAAGCTGCAAAAGTTTAAGCAGTTAAACGTGGACCGTACTGGGATCGAACCAGTGACCCCCACAATGTCAATGTGGTGCTCTACCGCTGAGCCAACGATCCTTAAGTATCCTTAAGATGCGGAATATTACATCAAATATTTCTTTCTTAGTTTCCTGCCCTTCCAAAGTCATCTTCCAAACGCTCGATGTCATCCTCGCCGAAGTAGCTTCCAGTCTGAACTTCAACGAAAATAATTTCATCCTTGCCGGTGTTAGCTAGCCGGTGCAAGACACCTACTTTGAATTCAACAGTGTCACCTGGTTTAACTTGAGAGATCTGACCATCAATTGTTACTTCGCCGGTTCCTTGAACAATGAACCAATGTTCAGCACGGTGTTTATGTCTCTGATAGGAAAGTCTGGTGCCTGGTTTCATCCAGATGCATTTAACTTTATGAGTAGAAGACTCCTGAAGAACTTCATAGCGACCCCAAGGTCGTTCTGATTTCTCTAGTTCACTCATTTGAATTCCTTA
>CANLTP010000019.1 GCA_947494085.1 Actinomycetota bacterium
TTCTATGTCTCTACAGCCACGTACAACCGCGCCCGGAAAAGCCCGCAGAGCAGCATCTGCTAAAGCTGGCAAGCCTCGCGCGAAGAAGTCATCTGCTTCAACTCCTATTTCTAAGCCCCGCCACACCAGTGCAGAAAAAGCCGCACGCAAAGGCGCAGCCGCTAAGCCATTTAAGGCAGCTTCAGCAAAGCCAGCAAGCAAACCTTCAACAAAGCGTTACTCAGATATCGATACATCAAATCTTTCAAAGAAAGAAGCTCGCTTAAACGATCGCTCCAAGATGCGCGCCAAGCGTTATCAAGAAAAAACAGCTTCTAAGCCACGTGAAGTAAAAGAAGAAGCTGTAAAGCCAGAATCTCGTGCCAAGAAATTTGTTTCAGATCGCAACGAACGCGCAGCTCGCCCAGAGTTTAAGAAACCAGATACCCGCCCAACAACTCGTCGTGATGCCGCAAAAGAACGCGTAGCACGCACCGATGATGGTCGCCCAAACTTTATTCCCGGCAAGCGTGAAAAATACAAGCCCGGTGCACCCTCTAAGCAAACTTTTGCAAAACATAAAACTGCTCCTGATGTAACCGCATCAAATTACCGCGCAGAACGTCCCGTCAAGCCAGCACGAGATCGCCGCAATGATTCACCGGCTTATGCTCGTGATGATCGTAAGGGACATAAGACCCACACCAACGCAGTGGTTGATTTCGGCGCAGACGATAATTACATCTCAGCAAATCTTGCAGATGCAAACTTGATTGATGCAACTCCGCTTACAGAAGTAACAACAACTTTCCGTGACCTGGGTATCGCACCAGCACTTGCTAATGCACTTAACGCACAAGGCATCACACACCCATTCCCAATTCAAATTGCAACTGTTCCAGATGCAATCGCAGGCCACGACATCCTCGGCCGCGGGCAAACAGGATCAGGCAAAACACTCGCTTTTGGCCTTGCATTGCTCACAAACATCAGCGGAAAAGCAGCTAAACCACACAAGCCATTAGCTTTAGTTCTCACACCGACCCGCGAACTAGCTCAGCAAATTGATGAAGTTCTAACTCCTCTAGCCCGTGCTATCGGTCACGATTCTGTGGTTATCGCCGGTGGAATGCCTTATGCAAAGCAGATAACTGCAATGCGCAAAGCGACTGCAATCCTTGTTGCAACGCCAGGACGCTTAATTGATTTGCTCAACAAAGGCGAAGTTCAACTCGATGATCTAGAAATCACCGTTCTTGATGAAGCAGACCAAATGGCAGATATGGGCTTCTTGCCTGTTGTTAAGGAAATCCTTGACCAAGCAAAACCAAATGGCCAAAGACTTCTCTTCTCAGCAACACTCGATCGTGGCGTTGATGCACTTGTTCGCCAATACCTAAACAATCCAAAGACACACTCACTACAAAATGACCGTGCATCCGTTTCAACAATGGAGCACTACGTTTTAGTTATGCATCCTGGCGACAAAGATGACATTACCAATCAGATTGCCGCGCGAAATGGAAAAACGATCCTCTTTGTTAAAACACAACGCGGAGCAGACCGTCTAGCTGACAAACTTGCGCATGCAGGTGTTCCAGTTGGCGCACTTCATGGTGGCAAGTCACAAGCAGTACGTACTAGAACTCTTGCCCTATTCAAGCAGCTACCAAATGCTGCGCTTGTTGCAACAGACGTTGCGGCGCGAGGCATTCACGTAGATGGAATCTCACTTGTTGTGCATGTTGATGCACCAACAGACCATAAAGATTATTTACATCGTTCGGGTCGTACTGCTCGTGCAGGAGAAGCCGGCGCTGTCGTAACTCTTGCAACCACTAAACAGCAGAAATCTGTTGGCGGTTTAACTTCTCGTGCAGGAGTGACCCCTAAATTTGTGGGAGTTAAACCTTTAGATCGGGACTTGATGCGCATTACTGGAGCTCAGGAACCTACTGGAATCCCCTATGTAACACCAGTGGTTGAAAATAAGGGGCCAGCGCGTGGATCACGTAAGCCTCGCCCTAACTCGTCAGAACGTCGCCGCAGACCAAGATAATTTTATAGGCCCATTAACTGCGCCTGATGATCAAAGTCAGGCACTGATTTACGTACTTCTTCAAATGTTCCGCGTGCGAGTATTCTACCGTTATCCATATAGATAACTTGATCGGCATTTCGAACGGTCGAAAGTCTGTGTGCAATCATCACAATAGTTACCGACCCTTGTAGCTGCACAATTGCGTCCGAAATGTCAGATTCAGTTTGTCCGTCTAGTGAGCTTGTGGCTTCATCCAAAACCAATAGTTTTGGTTTTGTTAACATTGCGCGCGCGATTCCCAGTCTCTGTCTTTGCCCGCCGCTTAACTTTGTGCCACGTTCACCTATTTGAGTGTCGAGCCCCAGAGGAAGTTTTTCAACAAAACTCTCTAACTGGGCTACCACAAGTGCGTCCCAACACATTTCATCCTTAACTACATTTATTGGGAAACCCATTGCTAGGTTTTCTCTTATGGTTCCATTTAAAAGCGAAACATCTTGCGGAACATATGATATTGCTCCCGGCCATTTCGAAATTGCATCTAACGGTTTTACTCCCGATACGGTAACTTCACCGCTCTCCGGTGCAAGCACTCCCAGCAAGATATCGACAAGCGAAGTTTTGCCCGCTCCAGAGGGGCCAACAATTGCCGTTGAGCTTCCGTTCTTCAAGTCTAATGCAATATCAGACAAAGTTTCTTTATCACTTTTTGGATAAGTAAAGTTCACAGAATTAAACACAACCCTTGAATCAAAATCAAGGTGTGTCGAATCTAAATTATCGTCCACATTTTCGGCAGCTGGAACATTTTTTAAAGAATCAATCAAGTCAAGAGTGGGTAGCGCTGCACCAATTCCTCCACGCATTTGAATAAAACTTTGCTGGAGACGCATGATTGCCGGTGCAATTCGAGTTCCGGCAGCTAAGAACACTGAAAGAGCAGCAGTAGCGTGTCGTGCATCCTGGAGTGCGAATTGAACTCCGGCAATAATCACGGCGCCAACAACCATCCCTGATTCAATTACATACTTACTTACATTTGGCATAAATTGAATTTCAGCTAATACATCTGCCAGTTTTCGCTGAACTTTGCCAATCTCGCGGGCATAAAAATCGCGACGATTTCTAACAACTAATTCTCTGTAAGATTCCAGGACTTCAATGATTTTGCTATTTCCTTTTATTGCAAGTTCAGAATTTTCAAAACCTAATCTGTGGGCTTTAACATGCATGCTTCTATAAAGAGAAAATCCCAAGATAGAGAAAAACAAAACGGAAGTCATCGCAATAATTGGGTCAACTACTAAAAGGGCAATAAACATCAAGATTAATAGCGAGGAGTCAGCGATGATTGTCACAGCAACACCAAGTATGCTCAACGTGATTGCTGAGACTCCAACCGTAAGCGCGTAAACGGTTTCTTGAGTCGAACGAGATTGCACTTTAATTAATGATTGTGACAACAGTTGACCAACTAATTTTGAGGAGAGGGTTGCCCCACGGTGGCTTAAAAAAAACAGAATCCTTCTAGTTATTAGTATTGAAAGAACTGTTCGCAAAACGAAAATGAGGGCTGCTCCGAGCCCAAGCGTTGCTACCTGCTCTTGAAAACTTAAATCGGAAATCTGCAAAAAACCTAAGATTGACGATACCTGATCGCCAGGCTGTTGAGATTGAACACCGGTCACGGAAAGGGCACCGAGTACGCCGATTGCGGCCACGCCGATTAAGTCAATCACTCCAAGCCCAGCTTGCAACAAAATGACTAAGATGATTTTTGGCTGATCGCTTTTTGGTAAAACTTGAATAGACCGCATCAATGTTGTGCGGTTAATTCTGCTTCTAACTCGAGATTTCATATTTCCTAATGGGCTAGATTCCAACAAAACCAGAATAGTTCTATGTTCTTTAAATCCCATTATCGTCTAATTTAGAGCTTTAGTAGTTAGATTTAGGCGATCGGGGCAGAAAAAGCACCAGTGGGCGAAGGTTCTCGCCTATAATCGCCTGAACAACGAGGATTGTGGAGTAATAATGTCTAAAGTTTTGGTGGTTGGCGGAGCGGGTTACGTGGGTGGTTGGCTTACCGACGAAGCAGTTCGAGCTGGACATGATGTAAGAGTTTTAGACAATCTCACCTATGAAGACTCCTACCTTAAAGATGTAGATTTTGCTTACGGGGATATTCTCGACTTCAAAACTGTAGAAAAACACCTTAAATGGGCTGACTCCGTCGTTTGGCTCTCCGCTCTTGTTGGCGATCCTGCTTGCGCCATTAACCCAAAATTGACGCGCCAAACAAACGTGGATGCGGTTCGCCAACTAACTGAAAATTTTGGCGGGCGCATAATCTTTCCTTCAACTTGTTCTGTTTACGGAGCTCAAGATGGGCTTCTGGACGAATCAAGTCCGACTGGCCCTCTTTCGCTTTATGCCGAATCAAAATTAGAAGCTGAAGAGATACTAACGAAGAGTGAGGCGACTACTTTAATTTTCCGACTCGGCACGCTTTTCGGTATGAGTGATTCTTTCGCTAGATTGCGAGTTGACTTAGTTCTAAATGTGCTCACAATCAGGGCAATTCTGGAAGGAACAATGAGTGTTTTTGGCGGAGCTCAATATCGCCCACTTCTACATGTAAAAGATGTTGCTACCGCTGCAGTTCCTCATTTAGATAGTAATTCTACTGGTATCTACAACCTTCACACCGAAAATGTGACCGTGTTGGAGTTAGCGCAACGCATAAAAGTGATTGTAACTGATGCCGAAATTGAACAAACTGAAATTTCATTCCAAGATGCGAGAAATTATCGAGTAAGTTCAGATGCAGCACGTTCGGAGATTGGCTTCGCCCCTAAATGGTCAATTGAAGATGGTGTTAAGCAGGTTGCTAATGCAATCTGGAACAAACGCATTAAGGACGTCTCTAATCCACGCTTCAACAATTCAGAAAGTCTTCGCCTGCAGTGGGGTGTTCGCAAATGACAGACTCTATAAATGGAATGCCAACTATCCCAACAATTTTGCCAGGTGGATGCTCGGTTGATGACCGAGGAGCACTTTCCTTTATTAATGGCTTTCCATTAAGTGATTTCAAGCGTTTTTACACAGTATCCAATCATTCTCAAGGATTCATCCGCGCCTGGCACGGGCATGTGCTCGAATCGAAAGTATTTTTCGTGTTAAGCGGATCTATTCTTGCCTGCGCGGTGAAAATGACAGACAAGATCAATCCAGATAAAAACCAAGTGGTCGAGAGAAAAGTTCTATCTTCCAAAAATCCATCTGGTTTCTTTATCCCAGCAGGTTATGCCAACGGGTTTATGTCTCTTACAATTGATGCTCAACTACTAGTTTTCTCCAACACTACCTTGGAAGAGAGTCAAGGTGATGACTACAGATTCGAATTTGACTACTGGAATCCATGGGAAGTTGTTCCTCGTTAAATGACTTCAAAACCAATTTTAATGGTTTTAGGCATCCGACCAGATGTTATCCGTGCGAGCATCATGCTGCGAGAGCTTAGGAATAGATTAGGAAGTAACTTTAAATTAGTTTGGTCGGGTCAACACTATTCAGACAACTTGAAGGATGTGTTTTTTCGTGAATTAGAGATACTTCCGCCTGAAATTGAATTGAATATTTCTGGAGATTCTGACGCAGAACTTGTCTCTTCGATGATAAGTGAACTCTCAAAAGTGTTGGTTAGAGAAAAACCTCAAGCGGTTATCTTTTTGGGCGACACCAATACTGTTACCGGCGCTATTGCTGTCGCACAACTTAATATTCCTGTTATTCACATTGAAGGTTGTATGCGTTCGTATGACTGGAGAATGCCAGAAGAGAAGTATAGAACTATTGCAGATCATCTCTCTGACTACATTTACGCTTACCTGCCTGAATATAAAGAACAAGGCGCGGCTGAGGGAATACCGTCAGAAAATATCGTTGTTACTGGCAATCCAATTGTTGACGTCATTCAGGAATACTTCCTCTCCGGCAAGCTTCGAATGGAAGTCTCAGAATTCCAATCACTACTTCAAGAAAAGTACAGCTTGGGTGACGGTAAATTCTTAGTAATGACTTGCCATAGACGTGAAAATGTTGAAAATTTTTTTGCATTGCAAAACATTTTTGAATTAGTCGCCAGTTCTCCTATCCCTGTCATATTTCCAGCAGGATATAGAACCCAAAAAATGATTAAACAATTTCGCTTAGAATTACCTTCTAATTTAACGCTAGTTGATCCAATTGGCTATTTAGAACTTCTGGAACTCCTAGTTGCCTCTCGCGGAGTTCTGACAGATTCCGGAACAATCGTTGAAGAGGCAGCGGTTTTAGGTGTTCCTTCAATTCAGATGAGAACGGCCACCGAACGCCCTCAGGTGTACCAGTGTGGTGCAAGTATTAAATTTGATCCTTTTCAGAAATATCTGAATATGGATTTTGTTGAAAGGCTAATAGGGTTAAACGGTAAAAATTGGGTTCACCCTTTTGGTGACGGAAAAGCCTCATACCGAATTGTTGAAGACATTTTGAATCGGGTGCAAAGCGACTCATTTCAAGGACATCAACCTTCTAAATATGCTCCTTATTCGGATTTATCATTTAGTTCCGAAGCACTCTAGCTTAAATCAAAAATTTGATTGCTCTTGCACCATTTGTTTAATCGTTGGCGGGGTCTCATAGCCAGCCATACTCCACAGTAAATCATTGGCTTCTTCTTTTTCGGTAGACAATGTTCTATCTATTGTCTTAGCGCTCTCAACATCTGTGATTGTAATATCGGCTCGATTATATGAAGATGCAAAAATACGTAATAGATCTGCCTTGGTGACCACATCTTTTGGAACAATATGAATTTTGCTTAAATCCGAGTAGTCATTTTCTATCATTCCCTTAGCGAGAAGACCAAAGTGGTGCGTAGTAACGCCATTCCACAAATGGTCAGTAAAGCCATTTAATTTTGCGTCTTGAGGTTGGTTTCTAAACCATTCCAGGAGGGAGGTTGAACGCCCTGCCTCCGGGCCAATAATTGATGCGCGGATATGTTTCAAATTGTCAGCGGGAATTTCACCCAGACTCTTAGTTTTACCGTACACATCGGTTGCATCATGTGGATCGTTTTCAGAATACGCCCCAATATTTCCACTATAGACGCAATCAGTAGCGATCTGAATTACTGGCTTGATTGTGGCTAGTGCAATCTCTTGTGGGAATAGGGCATTTATTCGTACTGCTTGATTTATGGAAGTAATATTTTTTTCATCGATATGCGGCTTAATTATTCCAATGCAATTAATAATCCAATCAGGGCTAACCGTAGAAATTAACTCGCTGATCGAATCAGTAGATGCATCAAATTCTAAGTACCCTGCTTTTCTGATTCTAGATGTATTTACAATATCAATTGATTTATTCTTCCTTAGGACATTTGAACAGGCATGCCCAAGCATTCCAGTTGCACCTAAAACAAGTACTTTTTTCATTATTCCTCCAAAGTTAAGATAGCCTACCGAACTTTTTTTGTGTGTGAGATAGGATCGCCACGTGCAAAAAGATTACGACTATCTAATCGTCGGGGCTGGAATAGTTGGCCTCTCTATAGGAGTAGAGCTTCTAAAGAGAAATTCGAATTTGAGAGTTCTGATCGCTGAGAAGGAGACTGCTCCTGCTCAGCACGCGTCTGGTCGAAACTCTGGCGTTCTACATGCTGGTTTTTATTACTCACCGGATTCGCTTAAGGCTCGATTCTGTCTAGAGGGAAACGAGGCGCTGAGGGAGATTATTTCTGAAAGTAGGTTGCCAATAAACGAATGCGGCAAAGTTGTTGTCGCAACCTGTGAAGAAGATCTGCCTCGGCTACATGAGTTGTATAAGCGTGGACTAGCTAATGGAGCTAAACTTGCGCTTTTGGAAGAAGATCAATTAAATGATTTTGAACCTTTAGCCAAAACATACAGGCAATTTATTTGGTCACCGTTAACAGCGGTGAGCGACCCAGTACTCGTTAGTGAGCGCATTAGAGAAAGTTACTTGAAATTAGGTGGTGAACTACGTACTAACGCAATGATAAAAATAGATATGAATTATAAAGTAACACTAAATGGGCTATCTTTTTCTGCGGTACAGATCATAAATGCGGCAGGCACAAATGCAATTCATCTTGCCCACTCAGTGGGTGTTGGAAAGAAATATGCGCAATTGCCCGTATTGGGACTATACAAAATAACCCCACGGGCTAATTTACCTTTGAAAACGCTCGTTTATCCGGTTCCCAATCCAAAAAATCCATTCCTCGGTGTGCACTTTACTCTGACTGTTCAGGGGGACATTAAAATTGGCCCTACGGCGATTCCTATCCTTGGGAGAGAGCAGTATTCGTTGCAGGATCTTCCAGAATTCCTAGATCTGCAAAGTAGTATAAAAGCTCTCATATCCCTTATGGCAAATTCGCCTGCTAATTTGATCAATTTAGCAAGAACCGAGTTGCCAAAAATTTCAACAAAAGTTTTATCCAGAGATGGACAAAAGTTGGTTCCATCAGCAAACGAATCAATTTCTTGGAAGAAAAAGAGGCCTGGAATACGTGCCCAGTTAGTTAATCTTGAAAAAGGTGAATTTGAGATGGACTTTGTAGTGCAAAAAGAACATAACATTGTTCACGTCTTAAACGCTGTCAGCCCTGGCTGGACTTCTGCAATTCCTTTCGCCAAATGGATTGTCGCTACTTATCTATGAGGATTTCGGTAATTACCCCTGTTTATAACGGTGCAAATTACATTGAAGAAACCGTGCTTTCTGTGTTGAAAGCGGCAGAAGGATATGATGTCGAATATCTTGTTGTTGATGATGGGTCAAATGATCAAACTCGCGAAATTTTGAAGAGATATTCACATAAAGTTAAAGTGATACAACAAATTAACGCAGGTGAATCTGCAGCCGTCAATACTGGATTTACCAACGCGGTGGGTGATTTCATCCTTGTTGTGAGTGCTGATGACCCACTATTTACGCCCAGAATATTTGACGGGGTTGAAAGTTTTTTCGATACCAATCCGGATGTTGCCGTTTGGTATCCAAATTGGAACATGATTGACCAGGATGGAAACAAAATAAAAACTGTACGGGTAGATGAATTCGCTCTTGAAAGATTACTTGGAAGATTCGTTTGCCTACCAGGCCCGGGCGCATTCATAAGAAGATCTGAAGCTTTAAAAATCGGGGGCCGAAACGTGAAATGGAAATATGTTGGCGATTACGACTTTTGGTTGCGCATCGCGCAACTTGGATTCTTTCAAAAACGTGATGAGGTACTCGCGCAGTGGCGATTCCACAATGAATCTACCTCAATCTCAAAACGAGGGCCAGATATGATGAGTGAACAAATCTCAGTTATAGAAGAATTTGTAACCGCCAACAACTTGACAAGCCGAATGATTAGAATGTCTCGGGCTCATTCCCACTACTATGCCGCCATCACAGCCTTTCAATTCAATTACATGTTGGGGGTAAAAACATTAATAAGAGCCTTCTTAATTGGGCGATTTTTGAGTAACGACTTTAAGTTTAAAACTATTGTGTATCTTCTTTTTTATCCGTTAAGCACTAAGGGTTCTAAATCACTTAAGAAACTTTTACTTTTTAACAAAGGAAAAATTCGATGAAGTCTCGTCGAGTATTAGTAATTTGTATGGTAAATAGTATTCATTCTGCTCGCTGGCTTGCTCAGTTTGACAACTCAAATCTAATGATCAGAGTATTTCCCTCCAATTTCTTTAGAAAGGTACACCCAGAAATACTCCGACTGGAAAAAATGGGCCTTATTGAAATTGTTGATTACAAATACTTTCGAGTTTTTCTTGGGTTTTTTGACCATGTTTTTGAACTTTTCTTCAGCGGAGTATTCAAGAAATTCACAAGGCAAGGCCGGTTGAGAAAAGAAATTCGTTTATTTACTCCCCAAATAGTTCATGTCCTTGAATTCCAAAGTGCTGGGTACTTGTGCTTAGACTATATAGAGAAATATGGAAAAGACTTCATTTTGATTTCAACAAATTGGGGTAGTGATATTTATCATTTTCAATCAATACCGGAACATAGAGAGAAAATTGTTAAATTACTTCAACACTCAGACAAATACTCATCTGAGTGCGAACGGGATTACTCTTTAGCCGAAGCATTAGGGTTTACTGGAATCAATTTACCTGTTATTCCAAATTCTGGTGGTTTTCTTGAAATAGATATTAAGCTACCAAGAATTCCCACCTCTGAACGTAACCTAATTTTGGTAAAAGGTTATGGAGGTTATTTTGGACGATGCCAGTTAGTCGTTTCCACACTCTATAAGGTTTTAAACGCGAGCGAGAATGAAAAATTCTTGGTTCACTTCTTTTCTGTTTCAACTGATGTAGTTGGTTTAATTGAGAATCTACAGGAAGCATTTCCAAATCGCATAACTTTCACAACCATCGAGAAACCTCTTTCGCATTTTGATTTACAAAATTTGTTTTCGGTTGCGCGTATTTATATAGGTTGCTCAATTAGTGACGGTGTTAGTACTTCATTCCTAGAAGCATTGGTTGGTGGCGCTTACCCCATTCAGACAAATACCTCCTGCGCTGGTGAATGGGTTAAGAAGGGCTCCGTTGCGACTCTTATAAATTTAGATGAAGGGGATCTTAGGTTGGCGATCAACTCTATAATTCATGATTCAGCCAGTTTAGATTTAGCACAAAAAACTAACAATCAATTAGCATTAAATCACTTGGAATACTCACGAATTAGATCGGTCGCAAATACTTTTTACTTTTAGTTTCTATCTCTGATATGAGATCTGGCGCGAGAACAAACTCATAGCTAGTCTCTTGAATACTTCTTGGCTGTATTGATTTATTCCAGGTACACGTTTCAAGTTTCTACACATATTCCCTGCACGCGGATCAATTTCTGAATACGTATTCATTCAGATTATAGCTAAATTCGTCTTGAGCAGAACTCTCACGTCCGCCAAAATGAGACCTACGAAGTTTATTGGTGGCGAGATTGCAAGATAACTGAAAAAGAGTTGTAGTTAATACGAAAAAATGAATGGAAAAATTGAGAAAAGGCACGTATGCACGTTAGTAGAGTATAAAACTATTTGGCTAATTTTAATGAAAACTCCTTGCATTTTCAAATTTAGTATTTTATTTTCATAAGATTGTGCCATATTGGAAATACTTGGAATAGTTGGCCTAGTCCAAAATTACTGAACCACTTGGCGTGCTCAAATGAACTGAAACTATCCCGGTTTCGCCATCTTGAGTTGAAGGATCTATCCAATCTATTGCAACTTTATCGAGAGCACTCAATATTTCAGTTTTGAACCAAGAATCGGAGAGTTGATCTTTATCCGCAATTATAATCTTTTCAATTTTTGCAACGGTTGTTCCATCCTTCGATGGATGATCTGCTGTGAGCCACTGAATAAAGAAAGGAAGCTCGCGCGATTCTTCAATCTCTTTAACGCCTATTTGCTTCCACTTTAAATCTGTTCCATCTGGGCGTGTGCGGTGGCCATCAACAGCCTTGCGGCCAAACTTTTCTTCGATAGGTGCAATGTCTTCGGTGCTAAATACCCAAGTAAGCCATCCGCCGCCTTCTTGTGCTTTCTTTGAAACTGCCTTGCCCCAAGGTGTTTGTTCTGTTGCTGGGTGATCAAGTGGACAGACAACCTCGATGTATTTGCCATCAAGAAGTGGTGCTGTGAAGTTGCGTGTTCCAAAACGTGGATGGATACCGCCATCAACAAATGTTGTGCCAAGGCGAGAGCCGAGGCGTTGCACGGTGTCGGCTAGTTGATCATGGGAAGTTACATATGAGACATGGTCTAAGCGCATGGCGTTATTTTGCACCATAAAAAGGGGTGCTCTTTACCAAAT
>CANLTP010000020.1 GCA_947494085.1 Actinomycetota bacterium
GTGTTGAAGCAATAGTTGCTGATTTAGACACGAAGCGACATGAATTACAGATTGCAATAGAGAATTGGCAACATGATTTAAATATTGGTTCCGTCGTTCGCACTGCTAATGCATTTAATGTCTCGAAAGTTCATATCGTTGGAAAACGCGATTGGAATAAGCGCGGGGCAATGGTTACTGATAAATATCTCCATGTGCTGCATCATCCGACGGTTCAAGATTTCAAAAACTGGTGCGCGGAAAATGGCGTTCCAATAATTGGAATTGATAATTTGCCAATTTCTAAAGAGTTAGAAACTACAAAATTGCCAGAAAAATGCGTTCTATTCTTCGGGCAAGAAGGTGCTGGAATGTCAGATGAGGCTGTTGATATTTGTGAAACAGTTCTTGCAATCAGACAATACGGTTCAACTAGATCAATGAACGCATCTGCTGCTGGTGCTATTGCAATGTATGCCTGGGCAATGCAGCACCTAAATAACTAGTCCTCTTTTACTACGTCCTCAACCGCTTTAATACGGCGGCGAATCTCTTCGGCTTCGTCTTCTCTACCTAGCAATTGCAGGACATCTGCCATCCGGTTCTCAATCTCTAGAATGAATTCAAAGTCCCTATTCTCATTATCTGTAGCAATTTCTAAAACTCGGTCTAAAGTATTTAATCCATCTTCGCCAAGTCCTGCGACAATTTGTGCTTTTCCTAGTTCTAGAAGTGAATAGGTTTCACGGTAATGATCATGGGCAGTCACAAAAACATCTAAAGATTTTTGAGCTGCAATTAAGGCGCCTTCGCCATCACCAATTTCTGTTAAACAATGCGCAATTTTTTGATCGCATCTTCCAACATTAATAACTTCTTTTAACTTCTTAAATAATTCACGGGCTTCTCTAAATGATTCAAGAGCTTGCTCATAGTTCTTTAACTCTCGTTGCGCGCATCCGATTAAATGTAAATCATTAGCTGCGCCACTGTCATTTCCATCAACTAAATGCTCCTGAACACAATCAGACATACATTCGATTGTCTTTTCGTATTCTTTCGAAGAAAACCACCATTCACCAAGGGTGCAAGCTAAATCAATTGCTAATGGAGATTTTGATTCACGAAGTAAGGCAACCGCTTTGCTCATTGCATTTGCAGCTTCATTCATTCGTTTCAACTGATTTAAGTTATATCCAATTGCTGAATAAGCCTGAGCTAAACCATCAGTTGGAACAACAGAACCAAGTTCGGCATAAATATCTCGCGCAGTTTCAGCAAGAGCGAGCGCTTCGTCATATTGCCCACGCGCATAAATTCGAGCACTTAACTCGTAATAAGTATTTGCACGATCTAGCCCTTGGGTTTCAGGAATCCGCTCCCAGAGCATCTCCTCGGTGACGATATCGTCCGTTGAATCCTCGTCCTCACTCATGGCAATGACTCTAGCAATACCTATCGCCCGGCGCACCAGCAGGGGTATAGTTCCGACACGTGCGTTTCTTAAATATTCCTACCCACGACCTGACCTATGACGATGTCTTCATGGTCCCAAGTTCATCAGAAATTGCCAGCCGTATGGATGTGGACCTTTCCACGCATGATGGCACCGGAACAACAATCCCAATCGTTGTTGCGAACATGACTGCAATCTCTGGGCGCCGAATGGCTGAAACGATTGCGCGACGTGGCGGCATGGCCGTTATTCCTCAGGATATTCCCATCGAAATAGTTAGCGATGTAATTAAGTGGGTTAAGTCAAGACATACCTTCTTTGATACTCCAGTAACACTTTCACCAACTGAAACTGTTGCTGATGCTGTCGACTTAATTAATAAGCGAGCTCACGGCGCTCTTATTGTTGTTGAAGATGGCAAGCCGGTTGGAATCGTTACTGAAGAAGATTGCGAACGAGTTGATCGCTTCACTCAACTACAACTAATTATGAGTAAAGATTTAGTTACTGTTCCGGATTCGATTGCACCTCGGGAAGCTTTTGAATTTCTAAATACCCAACGTCGGCGCCTCGCACCTGTAGTTGATAAGAGCGGAAAGCTAGTTGGAATTCTCACCCGAACAGCTGCGCTTCGTGCAACTCTTTACCAACCTGCACTTGATACAAATAAGAATTTAGTAATTGCTTGTGCGGTAGGAATCAATGGTGATGTTGCGGCTAAAGCAAAAGCGCTTATCGCAGCCGGTGCTGATGTGCTTGTTGTTGATACAGCACACGGTCACCAAATAAAGATGATTGAAGCACTTAAGTTGATTAGAGCCCTGAAACCAGATATTCCAATCGTTGCTGGAAATGTTGTGACCGCAGAGGGAACTAAAGCTTTGATAGATGCTGGCGCAGATATCGTGAAAGTTGGTGTCGGTCCTGGCGCGATGTGCACTACTCGCATGCAAACCGGTGTTGGACGTCCACAATTTTCTGCAGTTTTAGAGTGCGCAGCCGAAGCCAAAAAACACGGAAAACATGTTTGGGCCGATGGCGGAGTTCGACATCCACGCGATGTTGCACTTGCACTTGCTGCTGGAGCATCCCAAGTGATGATCGGATCTTGGTTTGCTGGAACTTTTGAATCTCCAAGTGATTTAAATAAGGATGCAACTGGTCGCCTTTATAAAGAATCTTTTGGAATGGCCTCTGCGCGCGCAGTCGCAGCGAGAACTTCTAATGATGGCGCCTTTGATCGGGCACGCAAAGCGTTATTTGAAGAGGGTATTTCCTCATCTCGTATGTATATAGATCCCGCACGACCTGGAGTTGAAGATTTACTTGATGAGATTATTGCCGGTGTTAGATCTTCATTTACTTATGCAGGCGCAACAAGTATCAGTGATTTTGCAGATCGCGCCGTAGTTGGAATTCAGTCAGCTTCTGGATATGCCGAAGGGCGTCCACTTCATACAAGTTGGTAATTAAACTTCTCGCTCTTGCCTTTTAATATTTTTTCTAGATAACAAGATATGTCCGAAGAAGCCAATCGCCAGCGCAAGAATTACTCCGATATTTGAATATGCCCACTGGCCATCTTTCCCGCCGATTAATTCCATGAAATATCCTTGCCATGAAAGCCAGCCAGCAAATGTATTAGTAACAAAGCCCCAACCAACTAATGCGCCGACTGCAACTAATGAAAGTGAACGTAGATTCCATGCACCATAAATTCCATTTGGATTAAATAAATCTTCTTCTTTGTAATCCTGCTTACGCATAAATACATCAGCAACAAAAATCGCAGACCAGGCAGCGATTGGCACTCCTAGCGTTATAAGGAAACCTTGGAACGGCCCAAAGAAATCACCGGCAATCCAAACAATATAAATTGTTCCAAGCGCCATGATTACAGCGTCGATAGATGCGGCAACATGTCTTTTCACTGGCAGGCCAACAGAAATTAGTGCGAGCCCAGATGAATATAGATCAAGAATTGCGCCACCGATAAGCCCAAGAATTGCTACTGCTGCAAAGGGAATTAAATACCAAGTCGGAACAAGAGTTGTAAGTGCACCGATTGGATCCATTCCAATTTTTTCGCCAAGATCTTTGCTACTACCGGCCAACATTGATCCGTAAATAACTAAGGTAATTGGAACTATGGAGGCTCCAAAAACTGTCCAACCAACTACGCCCTTGCTAGAAACCGTGCGTGGTAAATATCTTGAATAATCTGCTGCGCAATTGACCCAGCCAAGTCCGATTCCGGTAATTGCGAATATAAGTGCGCCTAAAAAAGCTTGGATACTGCCATTGGGAATTGCAGATACTGAATCCCAGTTAACCAGGTGCGCTGTCAAAGCAATGTAGCCAGCAGTTAAGGCAATAGTTGAAATAGTCAAAACTTTTTGAATGCGCATTATGACTTTAAAGCCAAGAACTCCACCAAAAACAGTTAGGCCTGCTGCAATAGAAAATCCTATGATTCGAGAGACATTTGGTTCGATACCGCCAACTCGAGTAAGAACAGTTTCGGTTGCAAGTGTTGCAAGTGCAACTAGGACGGTTTCCCAACCAACAAAGATTAAATATGAGAATAAGCCAGGAACAATATTTCCTTTAACACCAAAGGCGGCACGCGACAGCGTCATTGTTGGAGCATTTGCGCGCTTCCCAGCGAGCGAACTTATTCCAACTAAAAAGAAGGAAGCGATAGTTCCAATTATTGCTGCAAATGTTGCCTGCCAAAAAGATATTCCAAAACCAAGAAAGAATGAGCCGTATGAAAGTGCGAGTAGCGAAACATTTGCTGCAGCCCATGGCCAAAATAACGAGCGCGCTGATCCGCTTCGCTCATTTTGTGCGATGAAATTAGTGCCATTCATTTCTAACATGGGACTAAGAGTAGAGGTAATAGATAAGATTGGCAGATGTTTGAAAATGATGAATTTCGCAAGGCCAGACTTGCAATATTAATTGCATTTCTTATCAACGGATTCTCAGTTGGAAACTTCGTCTCTAGAATTCCAGACTATAAGTATGAACTCGACATTTCTAATGGGGTTCTCGGAGCTGCACTTTTCTGTGCATCAATTGGTGTCCTTGCAGCCCTTCGACCAACTAGTAGAGCAGCGGCCAAATATGGCAGCGGACCGGTAGTTAAATTCTCGGCATTTACCTTGGCGCTTGCAGTTCCATTTGTTGGGTTGCTTTTCAATCTACCTTGGTTTCTCTTCTCACTATTTATTTATGGTGTTCTCTCCTCAATCCACGATCTTTCAATTAACGCACATGCGGCTGCCTTAGAAAATAGAGCCGGAAAGCGAGTGATGAGCACGTTTCATGCGATGTGGTCGATTGGTGGTTTAACAGGTGGCGCAATTGGTGGATTGCTAGCGAGTTTAAATGTTTCAATTCTTTTCCATGCCATAGGTGTTGGTATTTTTATTGTTCTAGTTGCATTTGCCACCCGAAATTGGTTCTTGCCTGCCGATGCAGATCAGCATGTAATCGAGAAGCATAAGAAACGAAGAACTCCGCGCAAATTCATAATCTTAGGTTTACTCGGACTTTGCGGTGCACTTGGTGAAGGAGCGGCAAGTGATTGGGGTGGTGTTTTAGCACGCGACACCTTTGAAGCATCCGCACTAATGTCTGCTCTTCCATATGTTTTCTTCTCAGCAACGATGGTTATCGGAAGATTATCTGGAGATTTTCTCGCCCATAAATTCGGTGTTGTGAAACTTCTTACCTGGTCCGGATTTATTGCAGGAAGTGGATTAACTGCAGGATTATTTGCAGGAAACATCTATGGTGTAATTATTGGTTGGTTTATATTTGGTATCGGAATTTCAACTGTAATTCCTCTGATGATTAGCGCAACCGGAGCTCTGGCTAATGAGAAATATTCGGGTCAGGTATCTGCGGCTGAAGGTGTGGCACTTGTAACTGGTGTCGCATACTTTGGCTTCGTAGTTGGCCCACCACTAATTGGTTTCATCTCAGAAATTATTACCTTGCGCTGGGCGATGCTTCTACCAGCTGTATTGGCAATAATTTTTGGATTAAGTGCAAAAAAAGTATTGTCATAGTAAATTGCACTCCATGATTACTCCTCAGAAACTTGCATCCAATCAATTTGATCACTTTTACAAGGGCGGATATCGCATTGGCGCACTTCGCAATGGCCCAGGTGGACCAATGCGACCTGAAGAGTGGATTGGTTCAATGACAACTCGCTTTGGTGAGAAGACCATGGGACTCTCAATACTTTCTGACGGAAGTTATCTGCGTGATTCAGTTATCGCGAATCCGGAAGCATGGCTTGGCGCTGAACATTTAAATACCTTTGGTGCAAGCACAGAATTGTTAATGAAGTTGCTTGATCCAGATCAAAGACTTCCAGTTCATTATCATCCAAATCGTAAGTTCGCTAAAGAACACCTATCTTTAAAGCATGGAAAGACCGAAGCTTGGATTATCTTGGAAGCGCCAGCAGGGGCAAGTGTTGGTTTAGGTTTTGGTAAAGAGATGTCGAAGCCTGATGTTTCAAAGATGGTTGATGCCAGAGATTCAGATGGCTTACTAGCATCGCTTCAGAAGTTTGAAGTTAAAGCCGGTGACACAGTATTTGTTCCAGCAGGAACACCACATGCAATTGGTGCTGGAATATTTGTTTTAGAGCTTCAAGAACCAACAGATCTTTCAGCTCTACTTGAATGGAATGATTTCGCTGTTGACGGCGTTAAGGATGGCCATCTTGGTTTAGGTTTCGATACAGTTCTAGATGCGCTTCGCTACACACCAATTGAAAAAGCGGAAGCTGAAAAATTAGTTTTCTCTAATCGGCTATTTAGTAATTCCGATCAATCAGTATTTACTGCTGTTGCAGATCCTTATTTCCGCGCAGATTATCTAGCTGGAAATAAGAGCAAGGTTGCTGCTGGATTTAGCATCATGCTAGTTCTAGAGGGCAACGGAAATATTGCTTTCGAGAACCATTCAGCAATTGATGCTGTTAAAGGTGATGCGATCCTGATTCCACATAGTGCTGGAAGTTGGACTCTCAGCGGTGCAAGCGGAGTTGTTTGTCGCCCACCACTAGCAAAAGATGCCCCGCTAGCTATTTAATTTCTGCAGTATCTAAAGTTGGAAGACTTTCCAACGCATTCGCCATCATTGGCGGACAAGGTTCACCAGGTGCAATGACTGGCTCAAAATGCCACCATTCATTTAGATAAACCCGGCATAAACCAAAGCTTGAACCATTATCTTCCAACCATTTAACCGCTTTGCGATCACCTGGGTAGTTCACGTCGATTGCAATTCCCCAAGGATGGTGCGATACATCTTTTGGTAAGACCCATTTAGAAGCTTCATTCTTACTTCCATATTTCTTTACTGCATTATTAAATAATCTCTCCTGCAATTGTTGGGAACGAAATCCAGAAGTTATGCGGATGTTAAATCCCGCAAGCCTTGCGGCTGCTTGTGCCGCCAAGAATCTAACTTCAAAAGTGCGATCTAGCCCAGTTGGTCTAATCTCAGAGTGAATTATTGGAGCTGTGCCTAAAGGCTCTTCAGGTGCTAAACATCCTTGTTCAGTATCACTTATTCGTAGCTCATCACTTTCGACGTTAAAACATAGAAGCGGTTTAACAACTTTTGGAACGGATGCAATCTGACCTACACCTGTATTAGTTGTTGAAAACACAATTACTGCACACACCAGTAGAAAATATCCGGATGCGTAGAAATAGAAATCTGAAGTTTGCTTATCCATTGCTTCGGGCGCTCTTCGGAAAATTAGTAATCATGCCGTCTACTTTGAGGGCTTTACAGATTTCGAATTCATTCTTTTCATTAACCGTCCATATGAATATTCTGCTGCCCCGGTCCTGTAATTTTTTTACGAGGGTTGGATACCTAGCAACGAGACCGATATTTAAGGCTAGAAATTTTCTCTTCGAAAACCTTGCCGACAAGTAGTATTTCGTAACTTTGCAGAAATCCCATTTGGATTTGACTCTTCCAATAGCAAAACTCGAAAATGACATCACTATTACTTCAATTCCAGCCTCGCTAATTTCTGCGGCTTTTGATTTTAATAATTCCAAGACCTTCTCTTCGATTCGTCCACCAAAGGTATTTGGGTGCTTTGTTTCAATAAGTAAATCCTTTTTAGCGGAAATTGCTAACTCCAATAATTCATTCAAGGTCATTAATTCACAGACACTTCGGAGCTCTTTCAGATTACTTCGAGAAACTCTTAATCTCACTCCCGCAATTCGCTTGGTTGTTGCATCGTGAAAACATACGATTTCGTCATCTTTTGATAGGCGGACGTCACATTCGAATCCATCTGCACCCTCATCAATTGCGACCTCGTATGCCAATCTCGTCATTTCAGGATTATTTCCTGAAGATCCACGATGTGCGTATATCTTCATTTGCCGATTATGAAGAGGAGCGAGTTGACCAAGCCAAATTTCTTAGATGGTGGTTTAGCAAGAAATAGGGTGCGCATAACTGGCGCCCAGATTCCAAATACTCTTGAAAATACTTTGGCTCTTGCACTTCTATCTAAAGCAGAATTTCTCAAACTCCCAGAACTTTCGGTTGGGTGCGTTGCAATTACGATTGGTTCAAACCTACCCTTAAGGCCAGATCGAAGGGCATCAGCGATAAAAATATATTCATCCCCTAAATAATTTGCTGCACCTGCACCAAAGTTTTCATCAAACTTAGTACCTGCCGCTTTAATATCAGAGACTCTAATCATCATCTCGTAGGTCGCAGCTTTGGCCGAGTTAGTAAGTTTAAGTTTATGGGCGCTACTTGGATAAGTCTTGCGAAGCGCGCCAGTCTCATCGACTGCCTGCATCAGAAGTATTGAAATGTTTGGATTAGTGTTTAGGAAGTTAATTGCTGATGCAATTCCAGATTCACTGAATTCAATATCATCATCACCAAAGATTAGATATTCAGTTTTTGTATTTAGTATTGCCGCATTTCGGCTCTTTGCCACGCCTTTGCTTTGCAACTCCAGAACTTCAACATCATTAGCAAATGTTGGAGTAACGGTGCCTTCAGGATTCTGAATAATTACAAGGCTATTTACCGAAGTTAGGAATTTAACATTCTTCGCCCGGTTGGCTAGGGTTGAGTAGCCAATAGTTAAAGGCAAGAGTTTATTCACTGTGAGTGCGTGCCCTTGCAAACCTCATTAAGCCGCTAGAGATATTCGAGAGACTTGAACTCTGCATCCGAAGACCAAAGAAGAGAACGATGGTGTTTGATGGGCTAATTTCTCCGTTAAAACTTAGTGCAATCAATGCTCCAAAAAGAATCAACATAGCTAAACCAGAGAGCAAGGTTCCGGTCTCGCCAGAGCGAATTCGAGTT
Source organism: Actinomycetota bacterium (assembly GCA_947494085.1). Next base: position 8,828 of record CANLTP010000020.1, read on the forward strand.
CCTATCTTTACTGCATTTGGGACGTATTCCTTGCGTTCTTTCGCCTTTACAAAGCTGCGTTGTGACTTCAACTGTTTTCCATAAATTCTTCCTAAAACTTGTAGCACTGCAGTAACAATGGCAATATTTAGAAGGCCAAATTTCCAATTCAAAAAAGTGAAGAAAACAATAATTACGCCCATCTGAGTGAAGATGCTCAGCAAAGTTGTTAACTCGAAAGCTTGCGCCCAACGCCAGTTTTCCTTACTTCGCTGAACTTTCTTCTCTGATGCATTGAAGGCTCTTTCAAAAACATTTACTCGATAGATCCTTTGAAAATAGTGACCTGCTCTTGTCCCGCCAAAGAATATAAAGAATCCAAGAACATATAAAATTATTTGGGTTGTAGTTAATTCGCCCTCATGCAAAATAATCTGAGTGAATAATTTAGCTACTGCCAATTCAGAAACCGAAATAAATGCTGCAGTCAGCACAAGCACAATTAAAATTACCCGAAATTTTGTGGTCGGGAATAGCTTCAACATCGAATCCTTGAAATGCTTAAACATTGTGCGCACGAGTTAATTATTCCTTAGTTTCGCTGAAGACACGATAGCTGCGACATGACCAACCGTAACAAATAGTGAGATTCCGAGCGCAATCTCCAAGGATTCATTAAAAGTTCCGAATATCGCTACATAAATCGTGAACTCGACCGAATGAAACATTCGCTGCGCTGGAATGAAATTAAATAATTTTCGAAGCTTCCGAAGAATCCCTTTGACTGGCATATTGATTCCAGTTTTATCCTGAATTTTTGGAAGTCCAGAGAATGCTCGGGCTACATGGACTGCGTCGTTAAGTCCTTTATTTACGATCACTAAAATAGCTAAGAGGGCGCCAAGGAATGGGAAAATCGATCCAGTAATTGGTTCATTTGGCCAATTCGCAAGGCGTAAGCCAAAGCAAATTGGTATCAAACCTTCAGCTGCATAATGGCCGAGTTTGTCTAAGAAAATTCCCATAGGCGATTTAGTCTCGCGCCATCTCGCAACTTCGCCATCACAGCAATCAATCAGCATCTGCAATTGACTTAGAAAGAGCGCAATTGCTATTCCTTGCCAGCCTTGAATTAGAAGTGCAGGACCAATTGAGGCGCCAACAATAATCATTAGCCACGTGACACCATTTGCAGTAATTGGGGTCATTAAGAAAATTCTTGTTAGATAAGGCGAAATTCTTCTCTGATAAAGATCAGCAACCCAATGTTCGGATGTTGATCTTCCAGTAACTGATGGTGGCTGTGAGACCTCGCGAATCTGAGCAATAGTGGGTCTAGTCGGTCTAGTTGTCATTTATTAGCCAACCTTTTCGTTCCGACTAAGAACCCACTGAACTGAAGAAATAATAAAGAATAGGGCACAGAAATAATAAACCAGAATTGTTAGTGACCAGCCCAGCCAAATCCAAAGCGCAATAATTAACAGTCGACCAAATATAAAACCACCTGCGATGGCGAGCCAGGCCGGCTTTTTCTCACCTTGAAGTGCGCGATACATATTGTCGTAATGGTTAAAGAGAATTGCGAGCAACAATAAAAAGATAATTGACTTATCTAATTCTGAAATAACTGCAATTTCAATCAGTATTGCGCCTTCTAGTAGGCGAAGTAGTGAAGGTGTAAGCCAGTCAAAGCGATTGGTCGAGTCCTTATTTATAAACGAGTCAATTTGATCATCAATCAAATTCTTATTGACTCTATCTTTTGGCCAGGTAAGAGTTTTCTTAAATCTGCCTAAAAAGACAACTGCGATAGAAATTATTGAAAGTATTGGCATCACGATAAAAGTAAACTTGGCTCCGCCAATTACAGAGGAAGCGCTAATTACTAGCCAGCGCTCTCCGATGGGGAATTGCACCGCCTTTTTCGCCCAGTATTCCAGGCGGTTCTTCTTTTCTCGCTCAGTTGAAACATAACCATCATTTTTTAAATCAAAAGCTAATGGTTCAAGGTGTGAGCTTCTGATTTTATTTATTCGTGCAAAATTATAGTCAGATAAATGTCTGAAGGTTTGAAATAGCATCATTCCCATTGCTGGGATCCAAAGGTCTTCGCCACTTTTCGCAGCACCATATGCCAGTGCAAAGAAAACTAAATACTCTTTAATTCGATCAGTAATCGCATCAAGCCAGGCGCCTAATTGTGAAAATTGCCGGGTGTATCTTGCGAGTTCGCCATCAACACAATCGATAATTATGCTGAGTTGAAGTAAGACCGCTCCTGCAAATATTGCCCAGAAACTTCCTTTACTAAATTCATATGCCGATAACAGCCCAATAGCAAAAGAAATCAAAGTAACTTGGTTTGGTGTCATCTTTAGGCGAACTGCTAGCCAGGTGAAGAGCTTTGAAATCTTCCGAAGGAAAAAGACTGAATAAAAACCATCATTTGCCCGATTTGCCAGCTTTAAACGCAAGTGCGCATCATTTAGTGCTGATATTTGATTCTGGGTTGCCAGGCGGTCAGCGCTGTTACTGCTTCTAATAAAAGGAGCTCCGGCAACTTCTGCTGGCGCAACCACTATTGCGGCACGCACTAGTGCAACGAGAATTAAGTCAATCGTGTTTCCAGGGTGGCCGGTATCTTTGATTTTTGAAAGAGTTTCAATAATTACTTGTCGCTGAAATTGTGAGAGCCGAATAATTCCGAGGAAGGTGTGGTTGCCATAGCCGACTTCATGAAAACCAGAACTGGCGCCAGAAATCTGACCCTGACTTACCCGGGTCTCACCATTTTTTAACTTTGCGACTAGAGCCGTAGTTACCGTACGGGGATAATCGGTCAATAACTCAAGGTGGGGTTTAGTTACAACAGAATTAACATCAACGAGAAGCAAATCTTGATTGCTCGATTCGAATGCTAGAAGCACATCTGAAATCTTGGTGACCTGATCAATATCTAAGGTTCGTAGATTTCCCGTCATAAGCGGTAATCTATCGTGTCTAACAGGGAATCTTTAGATATAGACGGGTTGGAAAGATAGAGATGGCTATTCAAGTTGTGATTTTGGCAGCAGGCAT
>CANLTP010000021.1 GCA_947494085.1 Actinomycetota bacterium
TCGTAATCCGAATAGTAATTACTAAGTAGAACGAGCCTCGTGTGAGAAATCACCCGGGGCTCGCTCTTTTTTCGGAAGAAAATACTGACGGGGAAAGCGTAAAACCCATTACGCTCTTGCCTAATCAGGAGGGTCAACGATGACTACTTTTATTCACCCATTCACATTTGGTGATCGAACACAATCAGATCTGCTTGGCGGAAAAGGTGCAAACCTCGCCGAGATGGTGAAGATTGGTTTACCAGTTCCTCCTGGATTCACAATTACAACCGAAGCTTGTCGCGAATTTTTAGTTGATGGAAAAATTCCAGAAACCCTACCCGCCCAATTAGAAAAAGCTTTAGCAAATTTAGAGAAAGAACTCGGCAAAGAGTTTGGTAATCCAGCAAAACCACTTTTAGTTTCAGTTAGATCTGGTGCAAAGTTTTCAATGCCCGGAATGATGGAGACAGTTCTAAATGTTGGAATGACGCCAGAAGTTGCACAGGCAATGGGCGAACAATCTGGTAATCCAAAATTCGCTTGGGATTGCTATCGCCGCTTTGTTGATATGTATGGCCGCATCGTTTGTGATGTTCCAAATGAAGAGTTCCATAAGATTGCAGCGCGAGTCTTGGCGCAATTTAAAGCAAAATCAATTGCCGATTTAGATGTCGATGGTTTAAAGGCGCTGACCGAAGGTTATATAAAAGAGACCGAAGCGGTTACCGGTGAAGATTTTCCAACTGATCCACGCGAACATTTAGCAAAATCCGTTGAAGCGGTATTTCATTCCTGGAACTCAGAGCGCGCCCAGTTGTATCGTCAACGTGAGCGAATTCCATCTGATTTAGGAACTGCAGTAAATGTGCAATCAATGGTCTTTGGAAATCTCGATGACCAATCCGGAACCGGAGTTGCATTCACTAGAGATCCAGCAACTGGTGAGAGTGGAAGTTACGGCGATTATTTAGTTCGTGCCCAAGGCGAGGATGTTGTTGCGGGCATCCGAAACACAATGTCTCTGGCTGATTTGGCCAACGAAATCCCACGCATCGCAACCGAGCTTGATGATGTTATGGCCAAACTTGAGAAGCATTATCGCGATCTCTGCGACATTGAATTCACAGTTGAAAAGGGCAAGCTCTGGATTCTGCAGACCCGCGTCGGAAAGCGAACCGCTGAAGCCGCATTTCGAATTGCAGTGCAGTTGGTCGAAGAAGGAAAGATCACGATTGATGAAGCTCTTGTGCGAGTCAGCGGAGATCAACTTGTTCAACTTATGTTTCCGCAATTTGATTTGCGTGGCGCAGCAAATGAGATTGCACGTGGAATTCCAGCATCACCAGGTGCCGCAGTTGGTGAAGTGGTATTTGATTCTAAGAAAGCATATGAAGCATCAAAGAGTGGTCGCAAAGTTATTCTGGTGCGACGTGAGACCAGCCCGGATGATTTAGGTGGCATGGTTGCAGCGCAAGGAATTTTAACTAGCCGTGGTGGTAAAACTTCACACGCAGCAGTTGTTGCGAGAGGTATGGGAAAGACTGCAGTTTGCGGAACCGAAAGCATCACAGTTGATGAAGCCGGTGGTTTCTTCACAGTTGGTGGCAAGAGCGTTTATGCCGGCGAAGTTATTTCTATTGATGGTTCAAGTGGCGCAGTTTATTTAGGTGAACTTCCAGTTGTTGCATCACCAGTAACAACTTACCTTGAAGGTTTGCTCGATTCTAAGAGTGATGAAGCATCTCCAGTTGTTAAGGCCGTTGATCAATTGTTAACTCATGCAGATTCAATTCGTAGATTACAAGTTCGAGCGAATGCTGATACGCCAGAGGATGCAATTAAAGCTCGCATCTTGGGCGGTGAAGGTGTTGGTTTATGCCGCACTGAACATATGTTTTTAGGACCACGTCGCTCTTATGTAGAACGCTTGGTCTTGGCGGAGAACGAAGATGTGCAGCGCGGAGTTATTGGTGAGATGGAAGTTTTGCAACGCGCAGATTTCGTCGGAATCATGATGGCGATGTCTGGCTTACCAGTAACTGTTCGTTTACTTGATCCACCGCTTCATGAATTTCTTCCACCACTTGCTGAGTTAATGGCACACATGGCTCGAGCTGAAGCTTTAAATGAAGAGATACCTGCTCGCGATATTGCAGTATTCGCTGCGGTAAAGCGGATGCACGAATCAAATCCTATGCTCGGACTTCGCGGAGTTCGACTTGGTATTTTAATTCCAGAACTTTATAAGATGCAGGTTCGTGCACTTGTTCATGCGTTATTAGAAGTTAGAAAACTTGGTCATGATCCAAAACCAGAAGTCATGATTCCACTTGTTGCAACTCAACGCGAGCTTCTTTATCTGCGCGAAACTTTGGAAGTAGAAATTAAGCGAACATTCAAGGGCACCGGACAGAGTGAACACATTCCGATTGGCACCATGATTGAAACTCCGCGCGCAGCAATTACTGCAGAGCGCCTTGGTGCTTATGCTGACTTCTTCTCATTTGGAACTAATGATTTAACTCAACTTACATGGGCCTTTAGCCGCGATGATGTTGAATCTTCATTCCTTCCAAGATATTTAGATTTAGAACTTGTTCCATTTAATCCCTTCGAATCACTTGATCAAGCAGGAGTTGGAATCTTGGTAAAGACCGCAACTGATCAGGCCCGCTCAATTCGCCCTGACTTCAAGTTAGGTGTTTGCGGCGAACATGGCGGTGACCCAACAAGTATTCACTTCTTCGACCGAATCGGTTTGGATTATGTTTCTTGCTCACCATTTAGAGTCCCAGTTGCTAGATTGGAATCTGGCCGAGCAGTAGCGCTAAAAATTAATAAGGAGAGTTCAACTCAGTGACACAGGTTCCAGATCGCAACTTAGCGTTAGAGCTAATTCGCGTTACGGAAACCGCTGCACTTGCTGCCGCACCTTGGATTGGTCGCGGCGATAAAGATGGCGCCGATGGCGCCGCAGTAAAAGCAATGCGTTCTTTAATCAACACAGTAGATATGGCCGGTGTTGTGGTTATCGGTGAAGGTGAAAAAGATAATGCGCCGATGTTGCATGATGGCGAAGAAGTTGGAAACGGACTCGGGCCAAAGTGTGATGTTGCAGTAGATCCGATTGATGGAACGTCACTAACTGCAAATGGTTCTAATGGCGCAATCAGTGTTATTTCAATTGCTCCGCGGGGCACGATGTTTGATCCATCCGGTGTTTTCTATATGAACAAAATAGTTACTGGGCCAGAAGCTGCGGATAAAATCGATATCACAGCGCCAGTAAAAGCTAATTTACAGGCAGTTGCAAAGGCAAAGAATCGCAGCGTTAGTGATTTAACTGTTGTAGTTTTAAATCGGCCACGACATGACCAACTTGTGAAAGAAATTCGTGAAGCTGGTGCCCGTGTTAAATTCATTCAAGATGGCGATGTTGCTGCTGCGATTGAAGCGGCGCGTCCAAATACTTCGGTTGATTTGTTGATGGGAATAGGTGGCACACCAGAAGGTGTAATTACGGCAGCAGCAATGATTTGTTTAGGGGGAGTAATTCAAGGCCTCTTACGTCCGAAAGATGAATCGGAAAAAGCGAGTGCGATTGCAGCTGGTTATAAGTTAGATCAGGTTTACACAACTAAGGATCTAGTTAATTCCGATGATGTATTTATGGCTGCCACCGGAATCACTGATGGCGAATTGCTTAAAGGCGTTAAATACTCAGAATTTGGCGCAGTTAGCCAATCACTTGTGATGCGTGGAAAATCTCGGACCGTTCGTTTTGTGGAAACCGAGCACCATCTCAAATAACGTCAGCACTGGGCGATAAGGTTCGCAGGTGATTAGCAAATGATTGAAAAGATGCGCAAAGCTCTCGATGCTGCTGTTGAGGCAATCGGTGGCCAACCTCGCGAAGGTCAGATTGAAATGGCTGAGGCAGTTGCAAATGCACTCTCGGATCGACATCACTTATTAGTTCAAGCCGGCACTGGCACCGGAAAATCACTTGCCTATTTAGTCCCGGCACTTGTGCACGGCAAAAAAGTATTAGTAGCAACAGCAACACTTGCCCTTCAGCGTCAATTGGTAGAACGTGATTTACCTAGAATTAAAGGCGCACTTGAAAAAGAATTAGGACGCGAACTTAGCTTTGCAGTTTATAAAGGCGTTGGAAACTATTTATGTTTACAGAAAATGAATAGCGCGGAAGCAGATCCAGATGGTGAACTTCTGCTAGAAATTGGAACCCTTGAAAAAGATGCCAAACGATTACGGGCTTGGGCCGAAACACCAGGAGTATCTGGTGATCGCGATGATGCACCTGATGTGGATCGCCGGGTTTGGTATGCCAACTCGGTATCGGGGCGTGAATGCATCGGCAAAGATGATTGCGCATATGGTTCACAATGTTTCGCGGTAAATGCGAAAGCCAAAGCCCAGACCGCTGATGTGGTTGTAACAAACCACACCTTACTTGCAATTGAAATTGTGGATTCGCATGCAATTCTTCCGGAGCGAGATGCCGTAATCCTGGATGAAGCACACGAGTTTATGGATCGGACAACGCAAGCAGTTACTGAAGAGCTAACCGCTGCAAGAGTTGAACGAGCAGCAAAGATGGCTAAAAAATATTTGCCCGGAAAGGCTTCAGATGCATTTGCAAAGGCCGCTGATAATTTTGCTGAAGCCTTAACCGACTTTGCTGGCGATGTGAGAATTGATCCCACAAAAGCCGGCCGGCTCCCAGAATTGCCAGCGCAGTTGGAAGCTCCGATTCGAAAAATTAAGGAGACCTCTAACGCAGTAGTCGCTCTTATCAATGCTGATTCTGATGTAGTAGATCCAGATTCGTTGGCCGAGCGCGCCCGAGTCAAAGGTGCGACAAATGAGGTGCTACAAACCGCAACCAAGATGTTGAAACCTAGTGGGCATCAAGTTATGTGGTTTGATCCAACATATTCAACGATGTATTTAGCGCCGCTATCTGTCTCGCAAGTATTGCGTGCCAATCTATTAACTGACACTCCTGTTATCGCGACGAGTGCAACGCTTTCAGTGGGTAAATCATTTGATTCAATTGCTAAGTCAATTGGCTTTGTTGTTGGTGGTTCTGAAGATGAGGATTCAGAAGATGAGTTCGAGGCGGGGGAAATTGATCCAGCAAATGTGCAGATGCTAGATGTTGGTTCGCCCTTCGATTTCGCAAAGCAAGGTGCGCTTTATCTACCAAAACATATTCCAGAGCCTGGTCGCGATGGTCCAAGCAAAGAAGCGTTAACCGAACTTGCTGAATTGATTGATGCTGCCGGTGGTCGAACTCTTGCGTTATTTTCATCTTGGCGTGGAGTCGAGATGGCCGATGAATATTTGCGCAAAGTCTTAGCTGAATTAGAAATTCCAATCATTACGCAGAAACGTGGCGATAGCGTCGGAACCTTGGTTGAAAGATTTGCAAAGGATCCAAAATCTATTCTGCTTGGAACAATTTCACTCTGGCAGGGAATCGATGTTCCTGGTCCAGCTTGCACACTTGTTGCTATTGATCGCATTCCATTTCCAAGACCAGATGAACCAGTTATGAGTGCGCGCGCTGCCGAAGCAGATGCTGCGGGTGGAAGTGGTTTCATGCAAGTTTCATTGCCACGTGCGGCACTGCTATTAGCGCAAGGAACCGGACGTTTAATTCGATCAATTGACGACCGGGGAGTCGTTGCAATTTTAGATTCACGAATTGTTACGAAGCGATATGGATCGGTTCTCTTAAATTCGATGCCACCTTTTTGGCGCACAAGTGATGGCGCAGTTATTCGAGAATCTTTGAAGCGTTTAAATAAAGATTATCTCGAGGCGGGCCAATAATATCGGCCAGGTTTTTGCAAAGCTGGGATGTAAGTTTTTACTAACAACATCTTCAAAGGCAACCCATTCCACCTGCAACGATTCATCATTTTGCTCATGTGCGACTAAATCTTTATGGGCCTTTGAAATAACGGTGTCATAAGACCAGCCATCATGTTGGTCGCTATAAATTTCAATTGTTTCAACTAAGTTTGTTGCAATTCCAATTTCTTCATGTGCTTCGCGAAGCGCGGCCTCCGTTGGGGTTTCATGCGAATCTCGAGCGCCACCAGGAATACCCCAAGTGTCTCCGTTATGAACCCACGGTGCCCGATGTTGTAACAAGATTGTTCGGTCGCGAACCAGCATTAATCCGGCTGCGCCATTCAAACCCCAATGTCGATTGCCACAAGCACACTCGATCCAACCATCACCATCTCTATGTGCCACGACTCTAGATTTACACACCTGCGCACTTTCCACAATTTAGAATTACCAATTCATGACTTAATTCTCAGTCGCCTATCTTGCGCAGGTGCCAATTCTTAAAGTTTTTATCGCTTCATTGCTTCTGCTATCCGTCAGCCCAGCGGTGGCAGCGCAAAATTGCAATACCAAGGTCTGTGTAAAGGTTTATACCGATCCAAAAACCGGCAAATTAATTATTACTGCTAATCGAAATGGCAGCAGCACAACAGCGAAACCGATTCCTATCCCAACGCCAACTAGAACTTGGAAGCCAAGGCCTTACACGCCAAGACCAAAACCAACGGCAATCGTTCCAAAGAAATACACACCAAAGCCGGTTGTAAAACTCTCGCTCTCGGATCAATTAGCTCAGTTGATTCCGGTTAAAGATATTTTTCATCAACCAGCAACAAGTGCCTTAGTTCAAGTTCCAGTTAACTTCTGGACCACAACACCGCCCACATTTAAAACTTCGGTTGTGATGTTGGGTGTTCCGATAACCGTATATCTATCCCCAACTTATCTCTGAGACTTTGGAGATGGCACAAAACTTTCAACCACCTCAAGGGGAGCGGCTTTTCCAAACCAGAGCATCACGCATATTTATACCCGTGCTGGAAGTTACGCCGCATCGTTACAAATCACTTGGGGCGGGACTTGGCAGGCATCGGGTGCAACTAGCGCTGTAAGTGGTGGCGCAATAGTTCAGAACTTATATACCCAAGTAAAAGTTGTAACCGCCCCATCAAAATATTTAAATTAATAAACAACTATAGAGAGAAGAAAAATGCCCGAGCTAATGGATATCGAATTAAATGAATTAGTTTCACTAGTTTCCGAGATTGATTATGAAAATGGTGATTTCCAATTACTCCAAAGAGCAGGAGCCTTAGCTTTCAACGATTTGGTAGAAGAGTTCACCCGAACTGGTTCCTGTAAAAACAAAGCTTTACTGGCTTTAGTTTTTGTGCGCTTGGCGGACTTACAAGTTCGAGATTATGCAATGGGATTTACTACTACTGAAAATATCGAAACCATAAGTTCAATGTGGCGCTGGCTCCTTGAGATTGCGCCTAACGGGCACGTAGCACCGGTTGCAGCGTTGTATTCCGCAATAAGTTACGAACGGGGCGATGGCGAACTTGCCGTTAACACATTGGATAAAGCCTTTGCGGATCAGAAGTCTTACCCACTGGCCTTACTTCTGCGCCGGGTTTACGCAGCCAATTGGCCACCTGAGAGTTTTGCCACAATGCGAAAAGATTTACATCCAAAGGTTTGTGCCGCCCTCTTTAGCGAGTAATCTGAATCCATGATTATTGGTGTTCCTAAAGAGATTAAGAACAATGAATTTCGGGTTTCAGCTACACCATCCGGAGTTCACGCACTTGTAAAAGCTGGACACAGTGTTTTAGTTGAAACTAGCGCTGGTTTAGGTTCAGCAATCACAGATGCAGATTATGTTGCCGCTGGTGCAACCATAATTTCAACTTCTGATGAAGTGTGGTCCAAAGCCGATTTAATTCTTAAAGTTAAAGAGCCGATTGCTGCGGAATATCCAAAGATGCGCAAGGGCCAAATTCTCTTCACTTACTTACACTTAGCCGCATCACGTGAATGCACCGATGCGCTAATCAAATCAGGCACGACAGCAATTGCCTTTGAAACCGTAGAAGTAAATGGTCAACTTCCACTTCTTGCACCGATGTCAGAAGTCGCGGGCCGAATGTCGATTCAAGTTGGTGCAACCGCACTGCAGAAGCCAGAAGGCGGCCGCGGTGTTCTGCTCGGCGGGGTTCCTGGAGTTGCACCTGCGAAGGTTGTAGTTCTTGGTGGCGGAGTTGTTGGTGTTTCAGCGGCAACGATTGCGCACGGTATGCGTGCTGATGTAACAATTCTAGATTTAGATTTAAATCGACTACGTTATTTGGATGATCTTTTCAATGGTCAAGTTAGAACTATTGCTTCATCAGCTTTCGCAATTGAAGAGCAATGCATGGCAGCCGATTTGGTAATCGGCGCGGTTCTAGTTCACGGCGCAAAGGCCCCTAAATTAGTTAGTGACGCACTTGTTGCAAAGATGAAGCCTGGTTCAGTGTTGGTAGATGTTGCGATTGATCAAGGTGGTTGCTTCGAAGGTTCAAAGGCAACTACACATTCTGATCCAACATTTAAAGTTCACAATTCACTTTATTACTGTGTTGCAAATATGCCTGGCGCAGTCCCAGCAACTTCGACTGCAGCACTTGCAAATGCCACAATCAAATATGCCTTAGCCCTTGCAAATAAGGGTTGGGAGAAAGCTTGCGCTGATGATTCAGGGCTGGCTAAGGGATTGAACGTGCATGAAGGCAAAATTATGTATGAGGCAGTGGCTACCGCGCACGGTTTGTAACAATCCCGTAACAAGACTTTGGCAGTATCTCTGTCATGACTTCCCACAGCGATGAAATAAGTAAGCAAGAAGAATTTGTAATGCGCACCCTTGAGGAGCGCAATATTCGATTTGTCAGACTTTGGTTTACCGATGTTCTCGGCTTCTTAAAATCAGTTGCAATTGCACCGGCCGAATTAGAGAATGCTTTTCAAGAGGGAATTGGCTTCGATGGTTCATCAATCGAAGGCTTTGCCCGAATAACTGAATCAGATATGTTGGCAAAACCTGATGCCGCAAGCTTCACAGTTCTTCCATGGCGCACTGCAAATCCAGGTGCGGCGAAGATGTTCTGCGATATTGCAATGCCAGATGGAAGCGCATCATCAGCTGATCCAAGAAATGTTTTAAAGCGCGTTCTTCGCAAAGCCGCGGATATGGGATACACCTGTTACACACATCCAGAGATGGAATTCTTCCTATTTAAAAGCGCGCCGGAAAGTAACGTCGCACCAATCCCGGTTGATTCTGCTGGTTATTTTGACCAAACACCTTCAGCAGTCGGACATGATTTCCGTCGCCAAGCCATCACAATGTTAGAAGCCATGGGCGTTTCAGTTGAGTTCTCACACCACGAAGGTGCACCTGGCCAACAAGAGATTGACCTACGTGATGCCGATGCACTTACTACCGCAGATAACATCATGACATTTCGCCATGTAATAAAAGAGATTGCACTTGATCAAGGTTTCCATGCTTCATTCATGCCAAAGCCATTTACTGAACATGCTGGCTCTGGAATGCACACTCACTTCTCACTATTTAAAGGCGAAGAGAATGCATTTCACCAAGAGGGCGCAGATCTACAACTTTCGCCAGAAGGTCGCTCATTTATTGCAGGTATCTTGAAACATGCCCGCGAATTTACCGCGATTACAAACCAGTGGGTTAACTCTTACAAGCGTTTAAGTGGCGGCGGTGAAGCACCAGCACTTGTTGATTGGGGCCACAACAATCGCAGCGCACTAGTTCGAATTCCGGCATACAAACCTAAGAAAGAGAACAGCACGCGAGTTGAAGTTCGTTCCCCAGATTCTGCATGCAATCCATATTTAGCATTCGCAGTAATTTTGGCGGCTGGCCTAAGAGGTATTGAAGAGAAATACGAACTGAAAACAACGCAGAATCCAGAACTACTTCCAACAAATCTGGAAGAAGCGATCATCGCGATGGAGACAAGTTCTCTGGTGCGCGAAGCTCTGGGCGAGGATGTATTTGAATATGTTCTGCGCAATAAGCGGGCCGAGTGGGCTGAATATTGCCGCCAAGTTAGTGCCTATGAATTAAACCGGTATCTGCCAGTCCTATAACTTGCGGTAATCTTGGGGAGTTATGAACTTCCCAAAGCAAACGCCATCGACAATGCCGATCCATCGGTATGCGCCATTTATCCCTGTCGATTTAACTGACCGGACCTGGCCAACCAAACAAATCGAAGCCGCCCCTAAGTGGTGTTCAGTAGACCTTCGAGATGGCAACCAAGCGCTTATTGATCCAATGGATTCCACTCGCAAGCTTGCAATGTTCAAGTTGCTTGTTGAAATGGGTTACAAGGAAATTGAAGTTGGTTTCCCTAGTGCATCACAGACTGATTTTGATTTTGTTCGCAAGATTATTGAAGATGGTTTAATTCCTGATGATGTAATTATTCAAGTTTTAACTCAAGCCCGCGAACAACTAATTGCCCGCACCTTCGAATCAATTAAGGGCGCAAAGCAAGCTGTTGTTCATCTTTACAACTCGACTTCTACGCTTCAACGCCGAGTGGTATTTGGATTGGATAAAGATGGCATCAAACAGATTGCCGTAGACGGCGCAAAGCTTTGTAAGGAATATGAAAAGACGGTTCCGGGAACAATTGTTTCCTACGAGTATTCACCTGAGTCCTACACCGGAACCGAATTAGAGTTTGCAGTTGAAGTTTGTGATGCGGTCAATGATGTTTGGAAGCCAACACCGCAACATAAGACAATTATTAATTTGCCAGCAACCGTGGAAATGGCCACACCAAATGTTTATGCAGATTCCATCGAATGGATGCACCGCAATTTGAAGTATCGCGATTCCATCGTGCTCTCACTTCACCCACACAATGATCGTGGAACTGGAGTCGCTGCTGCCGAACTTGGATACATGGCAGGCGCAGATCGCATTGAAGGAACTTTATTTGGAAATGGTGAGCGCACTGGAAATGTTTGCCTGGTAACTCTTGGCTTAAATTTATTTAGCTATGGCATTGATCCACACATTGATTTCTCTGACCTAGATGAAGTTCGCCGCACCGTTGAATATTGCAACCAATTGCGTGTGCCAGAACGTCATCCTTATGGTGGCGACTTAGTATTCACTGCATTCTCTGGCTCACATCAAGATGCAATTAAAAAAGGCTTCGAGCATCTAGAAAAAGATGCAAAGAACGCCGGTAAGCATGTTCACGAAATTACTTGGGCAGTTCCTTATCTTCCAATCGATCCAAAAGATATTGGCCGCTCATACGAAGCAGTTATCCGCGTTAATTCGCAATCAGGTAAGGGTGGAATCTCTTACT
>CANLTP010000022.1 GCA_947494085.1 Actinomycetota bacterium
CCGGAATGCCACCCAGTGAAGATCTTCTTTTCGTTTTCCGGAACTTCATTTTGATGCGTCGGGGTATGAGTATGAACATCGATTATCACAAGGGCCTCCAATAATCCCCCATGCTATCCGCATTCGGAGTACAGGAGGAATAGATGAATGCAGGGAGTTATAAAAAGAAAGAGCCCCGATCTCTCGAGGCCCTCTTGTCAAAAATGAATAATTAGGTATTACGTTTTGAACGAATTGAATCTGCTCCAACTGCCAACAAAATCACCAAGCCTTGAATGATGCGTTGGAATACTGGATCAATTCCATTTAGGTTGAAACCGTTGACCAAAATAGCAATGAAGAAGACTCCCGCTATTGAGCGCCAAATTGCACCTGAACCTCCAGCAATTGATGTTCCACCAACGACAATTGCGGCAATTACCGCAAATATAACGCTGAAATCATCTGATGCTTGGGCAGATGTGGTTCGAATTGAATTCAGTGCTCCGGCAATCCCAGCACCAAATCCACCCAAGGTGAATGTAATTATTTGAAGGCGGGCAACGCGGACTCCCGAAAGTCGTGCCGCTTCAATATTTCCACCTACTGCGAAAACAGATCGGCCAAAACGTGTTCGCTCTAATAAAATCCAGGAAATAATCAAGAATACGAAAGCCATCCATGTCGCGGAGGTAATTCCAAATATCCTGGTCGTCACAAGTGATCGTGATTCGATATCAGATAAAGTGAGAATTGAACCATCACTCAAAATATATGCCAGGCCAAATAAAATAAATGACGTTGCTAAGGTAGTTATAAACGAATTTATGTTTCCATAGGCAATTATCAGGCCGTTAATAATTCCGGCTGCGATGCCAACTGCGGCACCAGCCAACACCATATAGAGAAGTGAACCGGTTGCGTTCTCTACCTTTAAGGCAACTATTGGGGAGAGAATATAAATAGCGCCCAGGCTCACGTCAAAACCACCTGCAATTATCACGATTGTTGCAAAGCCTGCGATTATCAGAATGAACGCTTGTTGATCAAGAATATTGCGAAGATTCATGACCGAGAAGAAGTTATCGGTGGTAACAGTGAGTCCAAGGAAGACGATGGCAAGTGCCCAGATGACAGCCAATTTAGTTAAGGACTGGCGCAAAAGCTTCATCGATTATTCTCCTTGAGGTTTGATTTCATGGTTGACTAACTTTTCCTGAAAAGGCGGCTTCCAAAACTGCATTTTCGGTGAAAGCGCTTCCTGTCAGCTCTTTGACGATCTGACCCTCACGCATTACAAGCACCCGATGAGTAAGCCCAACTACTTCATCGAGCTCTGAAGAAACAACTAAAATTGCCATTCCGGCTGCAGCCTGTGCTGTTAGCAATTCGTAAATTGCACGCTTTGAACCAACATCAACACCACGCGTTGGTTCATCTGCGATAAATAACTTAGGAGAACCAGCGAGAGCTCGCGCAAAGAGCGCTTTCTGTTGATTTCCGCCAGACAGCGTTGAAATATGAACTTGTGGCGATGCAGCTTTAATGCCACACAATGCAAAAAATTTATTAACCAGTCCACGCTCTGCAGACCTATTTATCCAACCAAAGCGCGACAGAGCACGCAGATGGGGTAGTGAAATATTTTCGCTTAGCGAACGTAATGGAATAATTCCTTGATCTTTGCGAGATTCTGGAAGGAATCCGATCCCATAGTTGATTGATTTTGCAGGTGAAAATCTAGTCATGGTTTCGCCAAGGTATTCCACGCTGCCGCTTTCAAAACGATCAACACCGAAGATTGCTCTGACCAATTCAGTTCTTCCGGAGCCAACTAGACCGGCAATTCCCAATATCTCACCAGATTTAATTTCAAATGAAATATTTTTGAATCGGTTTCCAGCACTGAGGTTATTTACTTTTAATACCGAATTACCAGAATGCGAAGGCACAGACTTTTCAGGAAAAGCTTTGCCAAATCCAGCACCTGTCATGGCCTCAACCAGAGAGTTGTGGTTTTCCGCAGATGGAAGGGATGTTCGAACCAGGTGACCATCGCGCATAATTGAAATCTTGTCTGAAATTTCAAGCACATCGTTTAAAAAATGGGAGACGAAAATAATTGTGTGGCCTTTGGCCTTGAGATCTCTGATTAATTGCTTAAGCGCACTGGTTTCATCGGCACTGAGTCGTGCTGTGGGCTCATCCATAACGATGGTTTTCGAATTTCGAGCCAGCGCCCGTAGGATCTCTACTTTTTGTTGATCGCCATTTCTAAGGGCGGCCACAGGGGTATCAGGACTTATATCAATGCCAGATGAGGCAACAAGTTTGGTGAATCTTTCTCGTAACCTCTTGCGTGCAACAAAAGGGCCAGATGTGTCTTCTATTCCTAAAAATACATTCTCAATGACTGAACGTGCAGGAACCAGAGATAATTCCTGTGCAATTATTGTTATTCCGTGTTGAAGCGCTTCATAAGTTGATGCGTAATCAATTACTTTTCCATCGATGAGGATCGTTCCGGAGTCTTTCTGATAAACACCAGCGATGATTTTTCCTAGCGTGGACTTGCCAGCACCATTCTCGCCGACAAGGGTGTGAATTTCTCCGCTTTCAAACGTAAGCGAGACAGAATCTAAAGCAAGAGTGGCACCAAAACGCTTTGAAATCTCTTTGACTTCAATTTTCACGTTTTGGTGCCACTCCCTACTTTTATTATGAAGGAAATTCCTTCACATCAACGAACTAGTTCGGAATCAACCGTTCCATTCCGCCTTGAACTTGCTGACGTTTGCCTTTGTTACAAGACCGCTGTCAGGAAGTTTAGTTCCTGGATCAATTCCACCTGACTTCTTTCCAGTCTTAATGGCCTTAACCATTGCATTCATCAACAGCTTTCCTTCAGTTCCTGGAGCTCCGAAGAGATCCGCAAACCAAGTTCCATTCTTGACGCCATCAATGGCTGCCTTTGAACCACCAAAGCCAATTAGCTTTGCTGATCCGGCCTTACCTGCATCAGAGAGTGCAAGCACAACACCTTGGATTGCTTGGTCTGGACCAACAACCACATCAAATTCAGGAGTTGAGCTCAAGATATCTTGCATAGCCTTCTGCGCTACGTCTGGGCCAAGGTATTTTCCTTCGCCTTCAGCAACGATTGAAATTGCTGGGTTAGTTGCGATAACAGCATCGTAACCTTCCTTGATTGCAGTATCTAGAGGTATACCCTTAATGCCGTAGAAGAAGACAACTTTGCAAGCTGCCTTTCCTTCGCAAGCTTGAAGTGTTAGCTTGCCGAGGCGCTCACCGGAAACCTTTGGTGGAACCATTACAACTACAGATGGTCCAGCAAATTGTGGCTTAGCTGTATCAAGCGCTGTTCCAACAACTTGGTTAAGAATTCCCACCTTGAGACCTGCAGCAATAGCGTCCTGGAGTGAAGGAATAATTCCAGCACCATCTACTGATGCGATGATCAAAGCCTTGTACTTTCCAGATGCAATTACATCTTGGATTTGCTTTGCTTGCTCGCCTGGCTTGAACTGTGCATCAAATTCAGTGATCTTAATTTTGTTTTTCTTTGCAATCTTGTCCATTTGAACCTTTGAAGCCTGTAGCCACGTGTTGGCAGAGCTTGCAGACAGATATGCAACATTGATTTGCTTTGCGGCGGATGCAGAGGAAATCCCTGTGAACCCAGCAGCAAGCATTGATACTGCTAGTGCAGCAGCCATGGTGGCTTTCTTACTGCGTCCTGATGATGAACTTAGATTCATCTCTTCTCCTTATGCTCGCATCCCGTAGGAGGCGGTAAGCGGGCCGAATTACCCAGCCCGAATAGTAATAATTTTTACTCGCAATAACAATGGCGTTTTATAACGATATGGTGCATATTTACACTTGATAACGAGTCTTGGGGAGCCTTTTCGGCATCACCCCAAGGTTAGTTGCCAGTTTGCCATTGAGGCTTCGCCTCATCACTATTTGGAGGTTCATATGTCCCGTCGCCTACTTTGGATCAACCCTGTTGGGTTCGATGCTTACGACAAACCAATCAGCGATGCACTTCGCGATGAGGCGTATCCAGATACGCGTATAGATGTCTGTTCACTTAAAGGCGTCAAGATGCAGCACTTGGAATACAACGCTTATGAAATGGTTGCCGCAGGTCCAACCATGGGCGCAATTCGCTGGGGTGAGGAACAAGGATATGACGCAGCGGTTATCGGATGTTTTTACGATCCATTTCTTCGCGCAGGTCGTGAATTAACTAACAAGATGGCAGTTACAGCTCCAGCCGAAGCTTCCCTGCATATCGCAAGCACTCTTGGAGAACGGATTTCGATTTTAGTAGGTCGCTCAAAATGGATTCCAGAAATGCATGAAAACGTAGTGAAGTATGGTTTCGAAGATCGCTTCGCATCATTTAGAAAACTTCGCATGACGGTTTCTGAATTCCAAAAAGATCCTGTGTGCACCGAGGAGAGAATTCTTGAGGAAGCGCGTAAGGCTGTTGAAGAAGATGGCGCCGATGTAATCGTGCTTGGTTGCACAATTGAATTCGGATTCTACAAGAAAGTTCAAGATGAACTTGGAGTTCCTGTTATCGATGCTCTTGTTGCGCCTCTACGTTATGCTGAAATGCTCGCAGATATTCGCTTGCGTCAAAACTGGGGAATTAGCAATGCCCTTGGTTATGAGACTCCAGATCGCGCTGAAATGGATGCTTGGGTTCCAATTATTGAACCTAATATTTACCGCGATCCACGCGGATAAATCATTATTCTTGCCGTTATTTGCGGTTAGGTAATAAATTTTCCAAAGCATCTGTCATGTTGCGCCATGCGACATCGTTTGCTAACTCTTCTCCCAATCTTTCGAGCATTCGTGCGCCAAAAGTTTCTAAATCCGATGGTCGATCCAGACCTGGAACAAAGGGCCACCTGGAAACATCTACTAGCGTCTTTCCTAGCACGGGATCAACTTGATCAATCAAATCCTTCATAAAATCAAATCCAAAACCTATCTTCTTTTCCCCTACTAACTTCACTGCGTATTGAACGTGATCAATCATTGAATCAACTGTCGGAGTATCTGAAAGAAAACTGCCAAATGCGTTCAGGGCCACAAAGCCACCACCATCAACAATTCGGTTAACTTGTTTATCCCGAAGATTTCTTGGATGTGATTGAAGCGCATGCATTGATGAGTGACTTGCAATGAAAGGTTTTTTGGCAACATCGGCAACGTGCCAAAAACCATTTTCAGATATATGGCTAACATCGAGAATCATTCCGATTCTCTCCATTTCGGCTATCGCTTCAATGCCTAGCGCGGTCAACTTTCCGCCAGTATCGGATTCGCCAACTCCGTCAGCAAACATTGTTCTGCGATTCCAGGTCAGTGAAAGAAGTCGAACGCCCATTTTGAAGAATAGATTGAAGAATTCCAGACTGCTGCCGGCAGCTTCAGCGCCTTCAACGGCAAGTACTAAAGCAATTTTTCCTTCGGCATGCGCCTTTGCAATATCACCGGAATTCAAGCAGAGTGCAACATCGCTCTTGTGTTGATTAGCAATCTGCCATGCATTTTCAAAAAGAATCATCGAGCGGCGTAGTGCACCTTCGCCGATGAATTGTTCTTCAACATATACGGGCAGAACCTGCAGAACAACATTTCCAGCCTTCAGTTGCGGCAACCAAAAGTCACCAAATGGGTCTGCGATTCCACGTTCTTTCTGATGGAGAACACCTAATAAAAGATCGTTATGGCAATCAGCAAATTTCAGTGCGGGCATTTCGCTTCCTTACTTCGCTTCGCGTGCACGATCTAATGCTTGGTCAAGAGCCGAACTATCTGCATAAAGGCTAGCCTTTGTTAGAACAAAACCATCACCTGTAACGATTGAAACTCCTTCAACGCTCAAGGGAAGAATTCCCTCGATACTTGAAGAAGGCGTTCCTTGCATCTTCCAAATTACAGCAGCCTCATCGCCGGAATCGATGATTCTCTTTATCTCACGCCGGTAGTCAGGATAAATCTCATACAAAATAGCCATCGCAGCTTCATCATCTGCTCCCGACGAAACTTGGGGAATGCCATTCACTTCCACATATAGATCTGTTGCCACCAACGCGGTAGTCCCTGGAAGGTCATGGCAGTTCTCCGCTGCGTTGTAATCTCGATAGATCTGCGCAGCGGAGCGCCGTTGTGAATTATTCAATTTAGTCAGGCGTTAGCTTGCAAGTGGGCCAGCAGCCTTTACTTGAACGCGGCAACCTTGACCAGGCAAATACGACATTGGTACTTCGATAACTGCCGTAATTCGCACCTGCTTTGCATCTGCGCCAGCGCGCACCGCAGCTTCAGTTGCAAGTCGACGAGCTTCATCTAGACATGCCTCACGCCCTTGTTCTGCATAGCGATAAACGCGATCTACAGTTCCGGAAGCTTCTGCAATTGCAGCACCAAATGCATTCGCAACTGCATGGTGATTTGGTGTAATGACTTCTGCAATTCCAGCAATTTTCTTTGGAATTAGATGAGAGCCTCCACCAACAGCAATCAACGGCATAGTCGAACGGCTTGCCTTCATACGATCACAGAGGTTTTGAATTTGTTCATCCACCCAAGCAAGTGCTTGCTTAACAACATCATCGCTCACACCTGAAAGTTTGGAAGCATCGCCGAATCCGGAGAGACGACCGCCCTTGGTTGAGATGTCAGAAAGCGTAAGTGTGCTTCCACCATTAATTAGCGCTTCCGTGATGACCTTGTAACCAACAGAATCTGGTCCACACTTAACGCCATTACCGTCCTGGCGAACTATTGTTCCGCCACCGAGACCAATAGAAATCAAATCTGGCATACGGAAGTTGGTTCGAACTCCACCAACTTCGATAGCGGCGGCTGATTCGCGTGGGAATCCATCAACCAAAATTCCGCAATCTGCAGAAGTTCCACCTACGTCAATTACTAATGCATCAGAGAGCTTTGCAAGCGCACATGCTCCACGCATTGAGTTGGTAGGCCCAGAACCGACAGTCAAAATCGGCAGACGAATTGCTTCTTCCGCTGTCATCAATGTTCCGTCGTTCTGAGTTAAGAACGAATCTACTTTTAGGCCGTGGCCCATAAGCGCGCTATGGAAACCATTTACAACACCTTCTGCCACGCCAAAGAGTGAAGCGTTAAGAATTGTTGCGTTCTCGCGCTCTAAGAGCCCAATCTGACCGACTTGATGGGAAAGTGAGACAGGGAAATCTGCACCTAGCTCCTCAGCGAGAATCACACCTGCGCGAAGTTCTTGATCGTAGTTAGCAGGTGCGAATGCACAGCTCACCGCGATTGCAGAAACTTTTCCTTTACACTTTTGTGCAAATTCACGAATGGCTTTCTCTTCCAGCGGTGCGATTTCGCGCCCGTCGTATTCGTATCCCCCGCCGACAATTGCAGATGGTCCGATTACGGATGCGTGCAAATCTTTTGGCCAAGCGGCCCCTGGACGAATTGCTAGCGATGAAGGAGCTGCTAAACGTAGAACTCCGACAACCTGCAGCTTCTTGCGCTGAATGATCGCATTTGCTGGATGCGTTGTTCCGAGCATCGCCTGAGTGATTTTGCTCTTATCTACACCAGCAATTACCTCACTAAGAGCTTTCGCAATTCCATCTGAAGGATCAAGTGTTGTCGCAGATTTTGTACTCGCAATGACTTGGCCACCTTCATCTACAACCACCGCATCCGTGTTTGTTCCACCGACGTCAATACCAATTTTTAGACGGCTCATTAGTTTGCTCCTCCCATTTTTACGTAAGGTAAGTCATAACCGAAGGCTTGAGGGCCAACAAGTTCAAGCATTCCTGGCTGATGCCATTCTGGAGCGCAAGGAAGTCCAATGACATTTACTCTCTGGCCATAAGCCAAAGTCTCTGTTGTAATTGGTTGAGCATTCTCATAGTCCAAAATACAAATTAGATCCGGAGTAGTAATAATTGGTTTTCCATCTTCGGTCGCGATAAGAAGTTCGTTCTGAATTTCTACGTGCATAGTGCGATTTGGATCGGTCATATGTTCAATCACAACCGTTCCTTTTGCAAAACCATCAGTTGTTCGACGATCTAAGTCAATGATTTTTCCTGAGAAGTAGATTTTTGCTTCAGCAAACTTGAGAAATTCATCAAAGGAGCCCGCTTCACCGCGTTGTACGGCCATTAAGCGCTTACCTAATTCGACACAATATGACATGGATCCTTGAATACCAGCTTCGGCAACTTGTCGAACAGTCATCGAGTAGCAAGAGATTCCATTAGCAAGTCCCAACTGCATAACGGCAGAACGTGCTAGCTTTTCAGCCATCTGGTTGTCGGTGGTTTCAAAGACCATCACGTTGCCTTTTTCATCTGCAACGCTCATGGGAGATGCAGGAATTCCTGCAAGAGTAAACACAGTCATTTCGATCTGCGGAAATGCGCGACGCATTGAATCTGCATCAATAACAGGTAGCCCGAGTTCGGCAGCAACCGCAAGTGGAATAAGCGTATTCATTCCGCCGACTTCAATTGGCATGATTGCTACTGGCTTCTTTCCTAAATAACTTGCGAGCGCATTAACCACTCCAGTGAATTCTGGACCGGCAGGAACTTTTTCGGATATAACTGTTGGTGCCCCAATTACTGCAACGGTAAGAACTAATCCATCTGGATCAAGTTCGCTAGGGGTAACAATTTTTACTGTTCCGAAATCTTCCATTGCTTGACGAACCATCAGGCGTGCAATGTACGGATCTCCGCCACCGCCAGTTCCGAGGAGCGTTGCTCCTAAAACCATGTCATCCAAGTCATCGAGAGTTAACTCGCGCATTAATTACTCCTCCAAAGAGTTCTGCAGTCCCGTGCGATTCGCCCTCTTGGTAGAGGCGGGAGCTGGAGTACCGTGGGCACTCTAAGCAGAA
Organism: Actinomycetota bacterium; assembly: GCA_947494085.1. The sequence continues at coordinate 8,936 of CANLTP010000022.1, forward strand.
GAGTAGGGCTCAATTGAAGGTAAGCCAATCAAAAAGTTGCAAAGAAAAATGGTCAACTCAGGCACATCTGCGAGAGGATTTGCCTAGGTGCATTAGCAAGGCAAGGGGTGAGGTATTTGAGTAGCGAAGTCTCCCTCCCATTCATCCCTGCAGATGCGGTTGAACGGGCATTTCCACTAGAGACGGCCATGGAAACACAGCGAAAAGTCTTTGCTGCATTCGATCGCGGTGATGCCGTCATGGGCAAACGCGGGGTGATTCCAAACAGTAGCGACGCATCTTTTGCCTATGTAGCCAGAGCTTCGCAAAATGGTCCTACTATCGTGAAATTCGGAAGCGTTACTAATTCCAACGCCACCAGGGGCCTTCCAGTTGTGCAGGCATACATCTGTATTCTCGATCCAGAAACAGGAACCTTGAAATCATTTATAGATGGTGAAAGTGTCACGCGTATACGTACCACCGCTGCGAGCATGGTTGCGGCCCAAATGCTCGCAGCGCAAAATAAAACCATCGCCGTAATCGGAGCAGGATTACAAGGAATTGCTCACGCGCGGGCGGCAATCGAAGTCTTCTCTCCCGAATCTCTAATTCTTGTCGCTAGATCGATCTCAGCTGAAGCAAAAGACTTAGAGAGCGAATTCCAACAAGTTCGAATTTCTCAAAATCTTGATGAAGCAATTGAATCAGCAGATCTTATATTCGTATGCACCAACACTGTTACACCCATAATCACTAAGAATCTGAAACAAGGAACAACTTTAATTTCAATTGGTTCCTTCTCACCAAATCGTGAAGAAATTGCGGGTTCAGTTGTTGCACGATCAGATTTAATTTTTGGAGATGACAATCAAACAATCCAATCGCAATCGGGATCAGTAATCACGGCAATAAGAGAAAATCCCTCTCTTGCAAACGAAATAATCTCGCTTGGGTCGCTTATAAATAACCCAGCGCTGGGTCGCACTTCGCCCGATCAAGTGATCATGTATTTCAGCGTTGGTCTAGGTATTCAAGATGCTGCTATCGTCGAAAAATATTTTGAGTTGGAAAAATTATGAGCACTGCGATTTTAGGAGCGGGTCCCATCGGACTGGCGTCCGCCTTCGAATTAGCCAGTCGCGGTGAAAGCGTTACGGTTGTTTCTAAAACTACAAATGTTGGTGAAGCTGCCCATATAAATGCAGGCTGGATTGTCCCCATTATGTCTGCACCGGTCCCGGCGCCAGGGGCGCTCAAAAAATCGATTCGTTGGCTCCTAGATTCAAGAAGTCCGCTAAAAATCGCTCCCGAACTCAGCCCTGGACATATAACTTTTATGCTTTCGATGCTCAAGTATTCAACGCAAAGGAACTTTCTCCATGGATTAGCCGCGCTTTCAGAATTTGGTCGCGGATCTATACCAGCATTTGATAATTACATTCAACAGGGTGTTGAATTCGAAATTCATCGCTCTGGTGTCTTAATGGCTTTCACTTCACAGGCCGAACTTGATTCACACGCAGTCGAATTCGATGGAATAGAAAAATATGGATTAGCTCCAGTTAAAGTTTTATCTGCCTCTGATATGCAAGAAAGAGAACCCCTGCTATCTGAAATTGTTAAATTCGGAATTGATTGTTCAGATCAATATTTTATTGATCCAACATCATTAATTCTTGGTTTGCGCAAGAAGTGCAGCGAACTTGGCGTTGAATTCATTGAACATTCTGGGCCGATTACTCTTGAAACTAGGGGATCGCGAGCAGAGATAAAGGTAGGGCCCAAGACTATTGCGAGTGATCAAGTAGTTGTGGCCGCGGGCAGTGGCAGCCGTGAACTCTTAGAGAATATTGGCATTCGAATACCGATTCGATTCGGCAAGGGATATTGTTTTGATTTTCCTGGCGAAAAGCGCATTAAGAACTCACTTTATTTGAGTGCTGCAAAGGTTGCCGTTACCCCTAATCAGAATTACTTGAGATTCGCTGGAACCATGGAATTTGGTGGTGATGGATTAAGAATTAATCACAAACGTGCTGAAGGTATATTGAATTCGAGTGTCAAATACTTCACCGAGAATCTCTTTAAGAAATCCCAACCCAAATCCGGACTTCGTCCAATGACGCCCGATGGGCTTCCAGTTATCGGAAAACTATCGGGAGTAAACAATCTATATATTGCCTCGGGAC
>CANLTP010000023.1 GCA_947494085.1 Actinomycetota bacterium
AACTTCGCCCCAAGGCAAGTTTGCTGGATCGCGCTCTGAAAATACTCGGATTGTTTTGCCATTTACTGTTATTGAATCATCAGTGAATGTCACTGGAAGACCTAGTCGGCCCAAGATTGAGTCATACTTTAGAAGATGAGCGAGAGTTGCATTGTCAGTTAAATCGTTGATTCCCACGATTTCGATATCCGCACCTGACTGAAGTGCTGCGCGGAAGAAGTTGCGACCAATGCGTCCAAAACCATTAATTCCAACACGTACCATTTAATTGCCTGCCTCAGAAAATAAGAAAATTAATAAACCACAACGTTGTAGAGGCTCAATCCTATCAGCCGCTATTGCCCTATTCCGCTAAGAGATCCGGGCTCAAGCCTGCCTCAGTATCTGGAATTCCCAAATCATGGGCCCGCTTATCGGCCATTGCCAACAATCTTCTAATCCGGCCAGCAATTGCATCTTTTGTCATTGGTGGAGTTGCCAGCGAACCCAATTCTTCAAGACTTGCTTGCCCGTGGTTAATGCGCAATTCACCTGCTTGTTTTAAATGATCAGGAATTTCAGGGCCGAGTATTTCCATGGCGCGAGCAACTCGAGCAGATGCGGCAACTGCCGCGCGAGCCGAGCGACGTAAGTTTGCATCATCAAAATTTGCTAAACGATTAGCAGTAGCACGGACTTCCCGACGCATCCGACGTTCTTCCCAAGCTAAAACACTTTCATGAGCGCCTAACCGTGTTAGTAGTGCACCTATTGCATCGCCGTCGCGAAGAACAACTCGATCAACACTTCTAACTTCGCGAGCCTTTGCAGTAATTCCCAATCTTCTTGCAGCGCCAACTAGAGCAAGCGCAGCTTCAGGTCCCGGGCAGGTAATTTCTAGAGCGGAAGATCTACCTGGTTCGGTAAGTGAGCCATGCGCTAGGAAAGCACCGCGCCATGCTGCTTCTGCATCACAAATGCCAGCAGAAACAACTTGCGGTGGAAGTCCGCGAATTGGCCGATTATTTGCATCGATTAAACCGGTCTGTCTTGCAAGTGCATCGCCATCTGATGTAACTCGAACTACGTAACGACTGCCTTTGCGTAATCCACTTGGCGACAGAACTGCAAGCTCACTGTCGTGGCCAAATATTTCTGAAATATCTTTACGTAATCTACGTGCGCCTTGAGCGGTATCTAATTCAACTTCGATTGCAATTTTGCCCGCTGTTATATGTAACCCACCAGCAAATCTAAGAAGTGCTGATACTTCGGCTTTGCGACAACATGGTTTGGATATTGAGAGACGACTTAACTCGTCCTTCACCGCTGCTGTCATTGCCATAGGCGCTATCTAAGCAGGGTTGTGCCAAAAATGTGGCTTAAAAGCGAACTCATTTTTACCGGATCATGATGGTTTTTATCTGAACTTTTCGAAACTTCGGCCAGAACTAGTTTGCCTCCACACTTGTTGACCAAACTTTCTAGTCGATTTTCCTGCGAAAGTATGGCTGGGTCTGCTAAGGCAATATCAAATCTGAAGTCAGGTGAATGAGCCAAAACTAATTCCAGATGCTCTTCCGGGGTGCTTCCAGCGAATTCATCGGCGCCTTCCGGATCTGGAAGATTAAAAATGATTATCTTCTTGGCCTGACTTTGTGAAATGGCTTTCGACAAATCTGATAGCAAGAAATGCGGCATGACACTTGAGAACCAAGATCCTGGACCGAAGGTAAGCCATTGGGCTTCTGCAATTGCCTGTAACACTTGAGGTGTAACTTCGGGATTCTTTGGTAATAACTGCAATGAATCTAACTTTCCTTTGGCTGTTGCAACTTCAATCTGACCGCGAACTACTTGCTTTCCAGCAACTGTCGTAAAGATGCCCTCAATGTCTAATGGCTCAAGAGACATTGGAAGAACCCGACCAACGATCTTTAATAGTTCACCGACGCGATCAATGCCGGCTACCAAATCATCCGAACTATCCCAGAGCGCTGCCAGAAGTAAGTTTCCTAGTGCATGTCCATTCAATTCACCTTCGCTGGTAAATCGATGTTGAATAGTTTCAGCCCAACTCTGTCCCCAACTATCAGCCCCGCAGAGTGCTGCTAGAGCCATTCTTAAATCTCCAGGTGGAAGAAAATTAAATTCGGAACGGATCTTTCCGCTGGACCCACCGTTATCTGCAACAGTTACAACTGCTGTGATATTTGGGGTTACATCTCGAAGCGCCGTAAGCGTTGCGGCTAAACCGTGACCACCGCCAAAAGCGACAACCTTGGTATCTGCCCTGCTCATCAAATTTCGCGACCGAGATCTCTATGAACTGCTTGCGCTGAAATTTTCTTACCGTTAACCGGCTTTGATTTTCCGAAGCGCTTGGCCAGCTCTTCTGAAATTGCGACACTTCTATGCTTTCCACCCGTGCACCCAATAGCAAGAGTCAAATATTTTCTTCCCTCTTGCGTGAAACCGACGGCCATTGTTTCAAAGAGCGACTGATACTTTTCGAGAAAGTCCTGAACATTTTGACTTGCCAGAACATTGTCAGACACTGGCTTATCCAAACCAGTAAGTGGACGCAGCTCTGGAATCCAATGTGGGTTTGCGATGAATCTACAATCCATTACCAAATCTGCATCGACTGGAATTCCATATTTATATCCGAAAGAGAGGATATTTACCCGCAGATCCAAATCAGATGCAGTGCTGAAAATCTGATCAATCTTGGCTTCGAGCTGGTGAATATTTAGCGCTGAAGAGTCAATTACATAATCGGCGGCTGAGCGAACTTCCTGCAGTTGAATCCGTTCTTTGGATATTCCATCGAGAATCCGATCTGGTCCCTGCAATGGATGCGGACGTCTGGTTGATTCGAATCTGCGAACTAAAGCTTCATCTGAAGCATCTACAAACAAAATACGACGAGCAATATTGCGTTCGGCCAAGTCTGCAAGAGATTTAGTTAGGTCATCAAAAAATTCTCCACCTCGGACATCAATTACGACAGCGATTGCGCTCGTTGTTTGAGCCGCCATTTCACAGAGATTCGCAATCATCGCTGGTGGCAGATTATCAACGACATACCAACCAAGATCTTCCAGTGCATGCGAGACCGTAGATTTTCCGGCGCCACTCATTCCGGTAATGACTAGAACTTCATTAGATCCCATGGCCTAATCCTCTCAAGTAATCTCCCCAGTTTCCATGTTTACGTGATCATGCATCTCAGGTTCACTCTGTAAATGAGCGACGATTAACTCAGCGATACTGCTTCCTATCCCTGGAATCAAGGCGATATCTGACGCTGTTGCTTTTCTAATTGCTGTCACCGAGCCATACTTTTCAAGCAGAGCAGAGCGGCGAGACTCTCCTAGTTTTGGAATGTCGTCTAGCAAAGATTCAAGCATGACCTTTGATCTTTTACTTCGATGAAAAGTGATTGCAAATCGATGCGCTTCATCACGAATTCGCTGGAGTAAATAGAGCCCTTCGCTATGCCTTGGAAAAATAACTGGTTCCTTGCTATCCGGCAACCAAACTTCTTCCAATCTTTTCGCAAGACCGCAGATGGAGATATCTGAGATACCAAGTTCCGCAAGTGCTCTTGCGGCCGCTGCAACTTGTGGTGCGCCGCCGTCGACAACAATTAACTGAGGTGGATAAGCAAATTTAGGCCGGGCCCCGCCAAGTTCGGATACCTCTGAGTTATCAATATTCCGCTCCGCTAGATATCGCTTCAGCCTTCTCGTTAAGACGTGATGCATCGCTCTCGTATCATCAAAGCCGGCTTCATCATCAATAGCAAAACGTCGATAGTCACTTTTTTTAATCTGGCCATCTTCAAAAACAACCATAGATGCGACCATGTGCTTGCCCTGGATATTCGAAATATCAAAACATTCGATACGCAATGGAAGTTCTGGCAGGTCCAATAAATTTGAAATCTCTTCTAGCGCTCTTCCTGAAACTGCAGAATCATTTGATCTCTTACTTAAATATTGAATAAGGGCCTGATTCGCATTGCGCTTAACGGTATTTATTACCTCTAATTTATCCCCGCGCAATGGCTGCGAAACCGAGACTCGATTTCCGGCTTTTTCAGTTAGCCAATTTTCAATTACTTCAACATCTTCTGGCAGATCGTCTACCAAAATCTCGTTGGGAGCATCCAGTTCCGAATAAATCTTTGAAATCATTGCGGCAATTACGCTCTCGCCTTCGAGAACGTCTGCTCGATCTAAGATCCAAGATCTTGAACCAACGACACGACCATGACGCACAGAGAAAAGCGTTACCGCAGAATGTGTGATTTCAGAGTGGGTCGCCAATAAGTCTGCCGAGAAATTCTCGCTTAGAAATGTGCCGGAAGTTTCTGCCGATTTTTCGATAGCAGCGATTTGATCACGAATCCTTGCTGCTTGCTCAAATTCTTCTCGTTCAGAGGCTGCCGCCATGTCATTTGATAGTGCAGAAGTAATATCTCCAGAACTGGTGTCAACGAATTTAACCAACTTTGTGGCCAGCTCTTTGTGCTCCTCTTTCGAAATCCATTGAACACAAGGCGCGCTACATTTGCCGATATCCCCCAGCAAGCATTGGCGCTTGCTCTTTACAGCTCTTGAAAAATTCGAATCAGTACAGCTTCTGATTGGATATAACTTTTGGATTACATCGAATGAACTTCGTAGGGCCCAAGCATGTGCATAAGGACCAAAATACTTAAATCCCGAACGACGTTTAGCCCTCGAGATGAAAAGTCTTGGAAATTCTTCGGACATGCTGATTGCCAGATACGGATAGGACTTATCGTCCTTGAACTGAATGTTGTATTTAGGATTTTCCGTCTTGATCCAGGTGAATTCGAGTTGTAGTGCTTCAATCTCGGTATTAACTACCGTCCAATCGACTCGGACCGCAGTGTTCACCATTCGATAGGTTTTCTCTAACAAGTTCTTTTGGAAATAGGAGTTCAGGCGATTTTTTAAATTCTTAGCCTTACCAACATAAATTACAACGCCCTTGTCATCGAAGAATCGATAAACACCAGGGTCAGTCGGAATCGATGTTGGGCGATAACTCTGTGGGTCAGCCATAAAGCTATCCTTTTAAGGAATCCGCCAAGAATATTCCGGTGTAGCTTGCCTTATTTTTGGCAACAACTTCAGGAGTTCCCTCTGCCACAACAACACCGCCACCAGATCCGCCTTCGGGTCCTAAATCAATAACCCAATCTGCAGATTTAATAACATCTAAATTATGTTCGATGACAATTACGGTATTTCCCGTGTCAACAAGACGGTTTAACACGATTAGAAGTTTTCTCACATCTTCAAAATGCAAACCTGTGGTCGGTTCATCTAGAACATAAATAGTTCTGCCAGTTGAACGACGTTGCAGTTCAGTTGCTAATTTAACTCGCTGGGCTTCACCACCAGAAAGCGTTGGGGCTGATTGACCCAATCGAACATAGCCAAGACCGACATCATTCAAAGTTTTCAAGTAACGGGCAATGGCTGGCACGGATTCAAAGAAGGTAAAAGCTTCTTCGATTGGCATATTCAATACTTCAGCAATTGTCTTGCCCTTGTAGTGGACTTCTAAAGTTTCACGGTCATAACGGGCGCCGTGACAGACCTCGCAAGGAACATAGACATCTGGCAAGAAGTTCATTTCAATCGTAATAGTTCCATCGCCTGAACAATTCTCGCAGCGTCCACCTTTTACGTTGAACGAGAATCGTCCTTGCTGATAGCCACGAATTTTTGCTTCGGTAGTTTCGGCAAAAAGTGCACGAACTTTATCGAAGACGCCGGTGTAAGTAGCTGGGTTCGATCTTGGGGTTCGGCCAATCGGTGATTGATCTACGTGAACTACTTTGTCCAGAAGTTCGAGACCAGAAATAGATTTATGGCGGCCGGGGACGATGCGCGCACCATTTAATTTATTGGCTAATACTGAATATAAAATGTCGTTAACTAGAGTGGATTTACCAGAACCGCTTACACCAGATACTGCGACAAAGGCGCCTAGCGGAAATGAAACATCAATATTCTGCAGATTATTTTCGCGGGCACCCTTCACAAATAATGCCCGCTTTGGATCCAATTTGCGGCGCTCTTTTGGAACTTCAATCTTCGTGCGGCCCGATAAATATGCACCAGTTATCGAATCTTTAGCGGTAATTAGAGATTGATAATCTCCGGATGAAACTACATGTCCCCCATGTTCGCCAGCTCCAGGACCAATATCTACAATCCAATCCGCAGTTCTGATGGTGTCTTCATCATGTTCTACAACAATCAAAGTATTTCCGAGATCGCGGAGTCTGGTCAGGGTATCGATCAACCTTCGGTTATCGCGTTGGTGCAGACCAATACTTGGTTCATCCAAAACATATAGAACTCCCACCAAACCGGAACCAATCTGAGTGGCAAGCCGGATTCGTTGTGCTTCACCGCCGGAAAGAGTTGCCGCAGGTCTGGCTAAAGATAAATAATCCAAACCAACATCTAACAAGAACCCAAGTCGGGCATTAACTTCCTTGAGAACACGTTCGGCAATCTGCTTCTCTCGCGCGTTTAGCGAAATTTTATTTAGGAAAGCAGCACACTCCTTGATTGAAAGTTCGCAGATTGCGGCAATGCTTTTGTCACCGATTGTTACAGCTAGAACTTCGGGCTTTAGTCGAGTTCCCTTGCACGCCGGGCACGGAGTTTCGCGCATATACGCTTCATATTTATCACGTGAGAAATCACTATCTGTTTCAGAGTGACGACGTTCAACGAATGAAACTATGCCTTCAAAACCAGTTGTGTAATTTCGGACCCGGCCATAACGATTCTTATATTTAACGTGGACTTCATAATCTGAACCATAGAGAACTGCCTCTTTAGCTTTGACAGATAATTTCTTCCATGGCGTATCCATCGAGAACTTTATTTCTCCAGCAAGTCCTTCTAATAGCCGTAAGAAGTATTCCGATGATTGACCGCCTGACCAAGGAGCAATTGCACCTGCATTTATTGAAAGTTCATCATTAGGAATTACTAACTCTTCATCTACTTCTAGCTTCGTTCCGATGCCCGAACAGTCAGGGCAGGCGCCAAATGGCGAATTGAAAGAGAAGGAACGTGGTTCGAGTTCTTCGAAAGAGATTCCACAATCATGGCAGGCCATGTGTTCGCTATAGGTGCGTTCTTTATCTGGTGCTCCAGCTTTTAGATCAACGAGATCCAAAATTACTAATCCGCTGGCCAGACGAAGCGCAGTTTCAATTGAATCGGTGAGACGAGTTTTCGACTCTGCTTTTACCGTTAGTCGATCAACTACAACATCAATTGTGTGCTTCTCTTGCTTCTTTAGCTTTGGAACTTCAGCGATTGGGTAAACCGTTCCATCAACGCGCACTCTTGAAAAACCTTGAGTGGTGAAATCTTTGAATAGGTCGAGGAACTCACCTTTTCTGGCGCGCACAACTGGTGCTAATACTAAGAATTTCGTATCAACAGGCATGGCAAGAATCTGATCGACAATATTTTGTGGCGTCTGTTTTGCGATTGCCTTTCCACATTTCGGACAATGTGGACGACCAGCGCGAGCAAAGAGCAGACGCAGATAATCATAAACTTCGGTAATTGTTCCGACGGTTGAACGTGGATTTCGGTTTGTGGATTTCTGATCAATCGATACCGCTGGCGATAAACCCTCGATGAAATCAACATCCGGTTTGTCCATCTGTCCCAGGAATTGACGGGCATAGGCCGACAGTGATTCCACATAACGTCGTTGACCTTCAGCAAAGATTGTGTCGAAGGCTAGAGAAGATTTACCTGATCCTGACAGCCCAGTGAAAACAATTAGCGCATTACGAGGTAGATCTATCGATACATTTTTAAGATTGTGTTCGCGGGCTCCGCGAACAACTAAACGATCAATGCTCAAGTGCCCGCCTCTTCCATTCCGCGAAGCTCTTTCTTGAGCTCTCTAATTTCATCTCTATAACGAGCCGCAAGTTCAAATGAGAGATCACTTGCTGCCAATTTCATCTGATCAGTGAGGGATTCTATGAGACCTATCAACTCTTGTCTCGGCAGGGATTGGCCAGTTGACCGAATACCCGAAGAGGCAACTTTTGTGTTTAGACCCTCGGTATCTAGAGCTTCCTTCGTAATTAAATCTGTAATGTCTGCAATTTTCTTGCGCAGCGGTGTTGGATCGATTCCATGCTCCAAGTTGTAAGCGACCTGTTTCGCTCGACGACGATTGGTTTCATCGATTGCTTGCGCCATTGCCGGCGTAATGCTGTCGGCATACATATGAACTTCACCAGAAACATTTCGCGCCGCACGACCAATAGTTTGAATAAGCGAGGTTGCGGAACGTAAAAAGCCCTGCTTATCAGCATCTAGAATCGCAACGAGTGAAACTTCCGGCAAATCTAAACCTTCGCGAAGTAAGTTGATACCGATTAGAACGTCATATTCACCGGAACGAAGTTCACGCAGTAACTCAACTCGTCGCAAGGTATCAACCTCGGAGTGAAGATAGCGAACTCTGATTCCAAGTCCCATGAGGTAATCCGTCAGATCTTCTGACATTTTCTTAGTTAGCGTAGTGACCAAAATTCTTTCATTTTTTGCGGCTCGCAGATTGATTTCATAAACCAGGTCATCGATCTGTCCCTTAATAGGCTTTATGACAATTTGCGGATCAACTAATCCGGTTGGTCGAATCACCTGTTCAACGAACTCTCCGCCGGTTTTCTCCAACTCATACTTTCCTGGGGTTGCTGATAGATAAACCGTCTGTCCTTTACGTTCAACAAATTCAGCGAACCTAAGTGGTCGATTATCCATTGCGGAAGGAAGACGGAAACCGTGCTCCACAAGTGTGCGTTTGCGTGATGCGTCGCCCTCATACATCGCGCCAATCTGTGGGACTGTCACATGCGATTCATCTATGACTACGAGGAAATCTTCTGGGAAATAATCCAATAAACAATTTGGTGGTGAACCTTGGCCGCGACCATCGATGTGTCTTGAATAATTTTCGATGCCAGAACAGAAGCCCAACTGGCGCATCATCTCGATATCAAATGTTGTTCGCATCCGAATTCGCTGTGCTTCTAATAGTTTATTCTGGCGCTCAAACTCATCTACCTTAGCTTCCATTTCAATTTCAATGGCGGAGATAGCACGATTCATCGTCTCTGGTCCGGCTGAATAGTGGCTCGCCGGGAAAATGAACATCTCGGTTTCGTCTCGAATAATCTCGCCAGTTAGCGGATGCAGTGTTGTGATCTTTTCAATTTCATCGCCGAACATTTCAATCCGAAGTGCTAACTCTTCATACATCGGAATAATTTCGATCGTGTCACCACGAACCCGAAAGGTTCCACGTTCAAAGGCCATGTCATTTCGCTTGTATTGGATATCAACAAATTTACGGAGCAGTTTATTTCGCTCAATCGAATCTCCGATTTGCAACCGAATCATTCGACCTACATATTCCTGTGGAGTTCCGAGACCATAAATGCACGAAACGGTAGCAACAACGATTACATCTCTCCTTGTAAGTAGTGAGTTCGTTGCTGAGTGGCGGAGGCGTTCGACCTCGCTATTTACCGAGCTGTCTTTTTCAATAAAAGTGTCGGTCTGTGGCACGTAAGCTTCGGGTTGGTAATAGTCGTAATAAGAAACGAAATACTCCACAGCGTTATTTGGCATAAGTTCGCGAAATTCATTTGCGAGTTGGGCGGCAAGTGTCTTATTTGGTGCCAGAACTAAAGTTGGACGTTGTAGTTTTTCAATTAACCAAGCGATAGTTGCTGATTTTCCAGTTCCAGTCGCACCTAGTAACACCACATCCTGTTCCCCAGCGCTTATTCGCGCCGCTAGTTCGGCAATAGCCTTGGGCTGATCTCCTGAAGGAATGTAGTCACTGATAACTTCGAAGGCATTCAATTTGCGCTGTAAATCCGTTACTGGGCGCATAATTTATTGAGCACTAGCCCTTGCTCGAGGAAGTAACACGTCTTCATAAATGTTCTCGGCCTGACGCAATAGTTGATCAAGGTCACCATCGTTATTGAAAATGGCATCGGCTATTTTTGCGCGCTCTGAATCACTAGCCTGGGTCTTTATTCTTGCTTCGATCTCATAACCCTTCATTCCGCGTTCTTTCAACCTTGATTTGCGAATTTCTAGATCAGTCTCAACAGTTATTACATAATCAAATCTCTCGCGACCAGCAGTTTCAACGAGAATTGGGATTTGGTAAATAATTACCGAATCCATTGGACTTTCTTCAATGATTTCCGCGAAGGCCTCAGAAACTCTCGGGTGAATTATTGCTTCCAATTTCTTAAGTTCACGGGGATTCGCAAACACAATCGCACCGAGTTTGGAGCGATCCAAAACTCCATTAGTAAGAATCTCATCACCAAATGTGGCGACTAATTCATCAAAGCCATCGGTTCCTCGTTCAACAACATCGCGGGCCAGCTGATCAGCGTCGACAACTACTGCGCCAAGATCCTCAAAGCAATCACCAGCTGCCGATTTTCCGGAACCTATTCCTCCGGTAAGTGCGACGATAAACATATTGGAATCTTATCTTTCTATTAGGTAATTTAAATGGAAAGGGCCCGG
>CANLTP010000024.1 GCA_947494085.1 Actinomycetota bacterium
CACTTTACAAACTGGAGGTTGGGCTTCTGGTGCAATCTCGACGAGATCTAAACCGACTTCATCTGCCATCTTTAATGCAGTATCGATATCGACAACGCCAACTTGTTCACCGGAAAAACCAATCAGACGAACTTGCGGAACGCGAATCCGATCGTTGATTCTTGGCTCAGTGCTGATAACTTCTCCCCCCTGGTTAATCGCTTCTTTTGAATTTCTCTAGAAGCAGGTGGAGACAGTCGCAAATGCAGGTTGAAAAACCTGTAATGACCAGTTCGCCGAAGCAATAATGGTGGGAGCGACTAACTCCACTTGATTGCGCAAGGTTACCCCAGGAACTCGGTATCCAGAAATCAGCTTCCGATCGCGTGAACTCCCCCGTCTACATGGATGATTTCTCCAGTAGTTTTTGGGAAAAATGGTGAAAGCAGGGCAACTGCGCCTTGGGCTGCTGGGACTGGGTCAGCTACATCCCAGAATAATGGCGCCCGTTCATTCCAAACATCTTCGAATTCTTGGAATCCTGGAATTGATTTAGCGGCCATAGTTTTAATCGGACCTGCTGCAATGAGATTACAGCGAATATTTTCTGCTCCTAAATCACGTGCTAAATATCTGTTTGCAGATTCGAGCCCTGCCTTTGCAACACCCATCCAGTCATATTTTGGCCAGGCGACAGTTGCATCAAAAGTTAGTCCAACTATTGCTGCGCCTCTTTCGCTATTAAACAACGGCTTACATGCCATAACTAAAGATTTATAAGAGAAAGTCGAAACATGAACCGCGGTTGCAACATCCTCCCACGTTGTGTTTAAGAAATTTCCACCAAGCGCTGCTTCTGGTGCGAAGCCTATTGAGTGAACCACGCCATCTAGATGTGGAAAATGTTCCTTAACTAGACCGCTTAAGCGATCAAGATGTTCAACACTTGTTACATCCAGCTCAAGAACCGGTGCCGGCTTTGGCAATCTGGTTGCGATTCTGTTGGTAATACTAAGTGCCCGTCCGAAGGAGGTAAGTAAAACATTCGCGCCTTCTTCTTGGGCGATTCGGGCAATGTGAAAAGCGATTGAGGATTCAGTAAGGACTCCGGTAACTAACACATTCTTGCCAGCCAAAATTCCCATTAGTGCCCCATTCCCAATCCACCGTCAACTGGAATAACCGCTCCAGTTATATAACCCGCTTCTGGTGATGCCAAGAAAGCTACCACTCCAGCAATCTCATCTGCCGAACTAAATCTTCCAAGCGGAACCGCTGCGCTAATTTCGGATTTTCGCTTCTCGTCGATAACGGCAGTCATCTCAGTTTCTACGAATCCTGGGGCCACGACATTCGCCGTAATTCCACGGCTACCAAGTTCGCGCGCAAAACTTCGCGCCATTCCAATCAGTCCACTCTTCGTTGCTGCGTAGTTCACTTGACCTGCCGAACCGAGCATCCCAACAACAGATCCAATAAATATCATCCGCCCAGACTTCTGCTTCATCATTCCCCGAGTACAGGCGCGGGCAACTCTGAAAGCACCATTCAAATTCGTATTTATTACTGATTCAAAATCTTCATCACTCATTCGCATAACTAAGCCATCTTTGGTTATTCCAGCATTAGCAACTAACACATCTATCTTCCCAAATTTTGCTTCGATGCTTGATACGGCTGAATTAACGCTCTCGGAATCTGCGACATCCATAATTACGGAATCAAAGCCATCCGGCGCAGAACCTGAGCGATGCGCAATAACAACCTGATAGCCATCTGACTTAAATTTTTTCGCTATTGCAAGACCGATTCCCCGGTTTCCGCCCGTAATCAAGGCAACTTTCGAATCAGATGTCATGGGAGAAACTTACCTGTTACTACTGCGTAGCCAAATGTCCACACTGACGCCAATGCGAAATTTTATGCTCATCGGCATACAGTTATCCCATGGCGACGAATCCAGAGGGTCCTGCGAAATCAGTGTCGGCTTCAATCTCCAATGTTGGCCAGCCACTATCGATAGATCAATCCTCTAGGGCACGAAAATACTTTATTTCAATGATGATAAGAACAGCTTGTTTTATTCTCGCTGTTGTTTTACCTAGTCCATATCGTTGGATTGCGCTATTTGGCGCTGTGGTGCTTCCATACATAGCAGTCGTCGTCGCGAATGCCGGACGAGAAAGCATTCGAGGTCAGGCGACAGTGCTCAACAAGGGGCCAAAGGAAATCGGAAGCAACTAACTGGTGAAGCGCTTTTTTAATCCAGTCTCACTTCTTCAGAGTTTCATCGCATTGGTTCTAGTAGCAGTATGTTTATTCGCTGCCCAATGGCAATTTAGTAGAGGCGCAAGTCAATCAGAAACAAACAGAATCATTTCAGCAAATTTAGATTTACCTAGTCTTACTATGCCTGACATTGAGAATTTGGATCCCGTCAATAACCAGTGGCGCAAAATAACCTTGGAGGGCAGTTTCTCTCAAGATAAGCAAGAGCTTGTTCGCAATCGATACTACGAAGGAAAGTTTGGATTTGAAGTTCTGACCTTGTTCACTGCTTCCAATGGTGAAAATTTCTGGGTTGATCGGGGCTGGGTTGCAGCTGGTCCGAATGCGGCTACCCCTCCCGTAGTTGAGCCCATTTCGATTGAGAACTTAAAGATAATTGCTCGAATTAGATCTGAGAATTTGAGCCGGCAGTTGCAAGGATCGTTCTTTGTCACAAGAGCTTCTAACGAGAGACCCGAATCCATAACCAAACTTCAAGGTGTCGAAGCAAATGCTTATTACCTAGATCTACTGGGAAGTCCTGATGGAAAGGTGGAGCCGCTAACCGAAATCGAATTGCCAGAACTATCGAATGGTCCGCATTATGCCTATGGGGTTCAGTGGTTGGCCTTCGCACTTCTTGCGATTATTGGAAGATTCTTACTGTTCCGTGAAACCAAGAGATTGTCTCTGGTAAAGGTCGAAATATAAACCGCCTTTTGCCACTAGTTCATCGTGCTTGCCTGATTCAACAACCTTTCCGTTCTCTAAAACTAAAATTTGATCTGCATGAACAATTGTTGATAGTCGGTGTGCAATGACGATGCTTGTTCTCCCCGCCAGGGCGCTAGCAAGAGCGTTCTGAACCAAGGCCTCATTCTCGGAATCTAGATGTGCGGTAGCTTCATCGAGGATAACTATCTGTGGCTTCTTCAACAACAATCTTGCAATCGCTAACCGTTGTTTTTCTCCGCCAGATAATCTGTGACCTCGCTCGCCAACCACAGTGTCTAATCCATTTGGAAGGGTCCGAATAAATTCACCAATTTGTGCAGCATCACAAGCGGACCATATTTCATTTTCCGTAGCGTCTACCTTTGCATAGCGAAGATTTTCCGCAATGCTCTCGTGAAGCATATGAGAATCTTGAGTGACGATTCCGATCAGAGATCGAAGTTCCAGAATCGTTGTGTCTCGAATATCAACTCCGTTAATTGATATCGATCCTTCTGTTACATCATAAAGTCTTGGTAACAGACCAGAGATCGTGCTTTTGCCAGCCCCTGATGGGCCAACAATTGCAGTCAGTGTTCCAGGCTTGCAGATAAAGGAGACTTCTTCTAGAACTGCTTCCGTATCTATAGTTTCAGCTACTGCTGCGCCTTCTAGTGAGGCAATCGATATCTCATTTGCCTTCGGGTAAGTAAAACTCACATTTGAAAATTCAACCGTAGGCATGGCTTGAGGAATCGATTTTGGATTAGCGGGATCTGTAACCATCGGTTTCAGATCCAAAACTTCAAATACTCGCTCAAAAGAAACCAGCGCTGACATCACATCTACTCGAATGTTTGAAAGTGAGGTCAGCGGTCCATATAGACGAGCAAGAAGTGCTGTTATCGCAAGCAGAGTTCCAATAGTAATTTCCTTGTTAATTGCTAGGTTTCCACCAATTCCGTATGCGAAGGAAGTTGCGATTGCTGCAACTGAAGTCATTGCTATGAAGAAAATGCGGTTGAGCATCGCGATTTTTATACCCATGTCCGCTACTCGCCGAGCCCTGCCTCGGAAATTGCTAGCTTCGGCAACCCGATCTCCATACAACGAAACGAGTAGTGCGCCAGAAACATTAAATCTTTCAGTCATCGTCGAAGACATTTCAGCATTCAAATCAAAGGATTGCCTCGTGTAATTTGCAAGCTTTCTACCTATCCATTTTGTTGGGATGATGAAAACTGGAAGCAGAACCAGAGAGACCAGGGTTATCTGCCAAGAGAGCGTAAGCATCGCGATTACAACCAAAAGAAGAGTCAGCGAATTGCTGACTATGCCAGAAAGTGTCGATGTGAACGCTTGCTGAGCTCCAATAACATCACTGTTGATTCTAGAAATTAGTGAGCCGGTCTGAGTTCTGGTAAAGAATGCAATGGATTGCTTCTGGACATGCTCGAAGACTTGACTACGAAGATCGTAAATCAAACCTTCACCAATGCGGCTTGAGAACCATCGACCTAACATGCTGAATGCGGCATCACCAATCGCTAGGGCCGCAACAATTAGCGCATATCTTGTGACAACGTCAGGACGACCTGGAATCACTCCTTCATCAACTAATGAGCGCAATAAAAGCGGTGTTGCAACAACCAATATTGCGTCGATAATGACTGTGAAAATAAAAATCGCCAGAAATTTACGATACGGAAGTGCGAAACTAAATATTCTCTTTAGGGTTCCGGACTTTAACTTTTGGTGCTTAACCGATTGATCTGAACTCATCGATCTTAAGGCCATCCACTGGCCATGCATCGACACTAATTAAACCGTGAACCCAATCGCCCGCAGTTGTTCGCGACCATCATCAGAAATTTTTCCTGGGCCCCAAGGTGGCATCCAAACCCAATTGATCTTTACATCAGAAGTTATATCCGCTAATACCTGGTGAGTCTGATCCTCAATCACGTCTTGTAATGGGCAAGCCGCTGAAGTTAGCGTCATATCTAGAATCGCAACGTTATTTTCATCGAGACGCATGTCATAAACCAGACCAAGATCAATTACATTGATACCCAATTCTGGATCAATCACATCTTTCATGGCCTCTGTTATGTCATCCAAAGTTGTATTAGCGCTGCTCATATTTCTCCTTAGTTTTTCGAACTCTGAATTGCTGCATCTTTAAAAGCCATCCACCCTAATAGGGCACATTTTATACGAGCTGGGAACTTGGAGACACCAGCCAACGCTACGCCATCTTCAAGAATATCTTCATTACCAGCCATAGTTCCTTTGCTGCTCATCAGGTCAGAGAAGGATTCAACTATCTTGAGGGCTTCTTCCAAATTTTTACCGGTCATTAAATCGCTGGCTATCGAAGTGCTTGCCTGCGAAATAGAGCAGCCAACGCCGTCCCAAGAAACGTTAGTGACAATTCCATCAGTTATGTTCACATTCAACGTTATCTCATCGCCACAACTTGGATTAACGTGATGGACCTGCGCCGTAAATGTCGGGCTCAACTTTTTATTCAAAGGGTGCTTGTAGTGATCGAGAATCACTTCCTGATATAACGAATCAAGTTCCATGTTAAACCTTAAAGTATTTCTGAGCTTCGAGAATCGAATCAATCAAAGCGTCAACATCAGCTTCGTCGTTGTAGACATAAAATGAAGCTCTCGTAGTTCCGACAAGTCCCAGCTTGCGCATAAGTGGCCACGCGCAATGGTGACCGGTTCGAACCGCAACGCCATATTGATCTAGAACTTGACCAACATCATGTGGATGAATTCCATCTATTGTGAAAGATATAACTGAACCGCGATCAATATTGTTCTTGGGCCCTATTACTTCTACCTTATCCAATTGCAGAAATTTCTTAAGTGCGTAGGCAGTTAGATCCTGCTCATGTTTTGCAACGTTATCCATGCCTAGTTCGTTCAAGTAATCTATAGCGGCAGCAAAACCAACCGCCTGAGCCATATTTGGAACACCTGCTTCAAATCGCTTAGGTGACACCGCCCATTTAGCTTCCATCATTGTTACTGATTCAATCATCGAACCACCCGTTAAAAATGGCTCCATTGAATTTAAGAACTCACTTCTCCCCCACAAAATTCCAATTCCCGTTGGTCCCAGAGCTTTGTGTGCAGA
This sequence comes from Actinomycetota bacterium, assembly GCA_947494085.1. Next base: position 6,115 of record CANLTP010000024.1, read on the forward strand.
GAAAGCTAGAAAATCTATTTCAAGCGCTTTAACATCAATTGCAAAGTGGGGTGCTGACTGACAAGCATCAAGGACAATCACTGCACCTACTGAGTGCGCCCGTGCAACAATATCCGTTAACGGAACTATCGTTCCAAGTACATTTGATTGATGGGTAATCGCAACAATTTTCGTGGATGGATTAATCAATTCTTCTAGGTTGCTCACATCTAATCGACCTTCAGAGTCAACAGAGAACCAGACTAATTCGGCTCCAGTGCGCTTAGCCAACTGCTGCCAAGGAATCAGATTTGCGTGATGTTCTATTTCTGAAACCACGATTCGGTCACCTGGTTTCAATGCAAAGCGCGAGCCATTTGCACTGTTCCCAAAGGAATATGCAAGGGCATTGATGCTTTCGGTGGCACTCTTGGTGAAAATTACTTCATCAAGTTCTGCATTTAGAAAATCGGCAAGGACCTGCCTTGCACCTTCATATGCAATGCTCGCTTCTTCGGCCAGTAAATGCGCACCTCTATGAACAGCGGCATTACTGTGCTCATAAAAATTCCGTTCGGCATCTAAAACTTGACGGGGCTTCTGACTTGTTGCGCCGCTGTCGAGATACACCAGACGATTTCCACCACGCATGACTTTGGAGAAGATTGGGAAATCTCTCCGAATCTCTGCTGGGGAAAACATAGGTTTCATCAATTATGCAGTTGTGTACTCTGCATAACCCTTCTCTTCTAGCTTGTCAGCTAGTTCTGGGCCACCTGCTTCAACAATTTTTCCGGCAGAAAAGACGTGCACGAAATCTGGCTTGATGTAGCGAAGAATTCTTGTGTAGTGAGTAATCAACATGATTCCTAAATCACTATTTGCCTTTACACGATTTACGCCTTCAGAAACGATTCGAAGTGCATCGACGTCAAGCCCCGAATCGGTTTCATCCAAGATCGCAAACTTTGGCTTCAAAAGTTCCAGCTGCAGAATTTCATGGCGCTTCTTCTCACCGCCAGAGAATCCTTCATTCACATTTCGTTCCGCAAAATTTGGATCCATGTTAAGAGATTTCATTGCCTCTTTAACTTCCCCAACCCAGGTGCGAACCTTTGGTGCTTCGCCACGTATTGCGGTTGCTGCTGTACGCAAGAAGTTTGTTACGGAAACGCCAGGAACTTCAACTGGATATTGCATCGCAAGAAATAGACCTGCTTTAGCTCGCTCATCTACTGACATGGCTAAAACATCAACGCCATCGAGAGTGACTGATCCACCTGTGATCGTGTATTTTGGGTGTCCTGCAATTGAATAAGCAAGAGTTGATTTGCCTGAACCATTCGGTCCCATGATTGCGTGGGTTTCACCAGACTTGATTGTTAAATCAACGCCCTTAAGAATTTCTGTAAAGCCGGCCTCGGTTGCAACCGATACTTGCAATCCCTTGATATCTAATGTGATCATTTTCTCCCCTTAGCCTTCTGCAGATTTTCTGCTGGAAATAGTTAATTCATCGCCATTGCGTTTTACTTCGAAAGTTTCAACTGGAATTGATGCTGGCGGAGTTGCTACTTCCCCAGTCCTGAGATCGAACTCGGCGCCGTGTAGCCAACATTCAATCTTGAAATTAGTTACATCACCTTCAGATAACGAAGCTTCCGAGTGCGAACATGTGTCAGCAATCGCAAAGACCTCGTCCCCAATTCGAGTAACACAAACCGGTGTCCCATCTAAATCGATTTTTACAGGTTTACTGTCTACTAGTGAATCGAATGAAAGATTTGCCATCACGCACCAACCTTTGCAAGTTCGGCATCGATGCGATCCATAAGGCGGTTTTCAATCTCTTCATCTTTGATTTTGCCGACAATTTCAGCAAAGAAACCACGAATGACAAGTCGTCTCGCAATCTCAGCTGGAATTCCGCGAGAAGAGAGATAGAAAAGTTGTTCGTCATCAAAGCGACCAGTCGTGCTTGCGTGACCAGCGCCTACGATTTCGCCAGTTTCAATCTCTAGATTCGGAACAGAATCTGCGCGGGCGCCATCAGAGAGAAGTAAGTTGCGATTTAGTTCGTAAGTATCAGTTCCTTCAGCATTTGAACGGATGTACACATCCCCGATCCAAACTGTGTGCGCCTTATCGCCAGCAAGAGCACCCTTGTAATTTACCCGGCTCTTCGCATTAGGAACATTGTGATCGACATGAAGGCGATGTTCTAAGTGTTGACCGTCGGTCGCAAAATACAAGCCTTGCAGATCTGCACTTGAACCAGGACCGCTGTATTCAACAGTTGGCAATAATCTAACGAGTGAACCGCCGACGGTTACAACGATTGAGTTGAAAGTCGCATCCTTCGCGATAACAGCATGCTGACGACCTAGGTGAATAGCTTTGCTACTCCACTCCTGAAGTGAGACAAAGGTGAGAGTTGCACCTTGCGCGATTTCGAACTCGATTTCATCTGCCAAAATTGCATCACCAGAATTATTGAGAATTATGGTTGCATGAGAATTTGCGCCGCAAGATATTAAGGTTCTAGAAGCTTGTGGTTTACCGATCAGATTCGCACGTTCCAAAAGCAATGGTTGTTCTAGTTGAACATTCGCGCTCACTTCAATATGTGAAACCTCTGAAATAACTTCACGAGCTCTGACCGTTGCTAGATCTTCACTTATCGATATTGCAGGACGATCATTCGCACTCTTTACCTCCAGCTTTACGCCAGATTGCGGATTGGCAATGCGAATACTGTTAACGCTAGTAACTTCAACAGCTGGGTCCAATAACCCGCCCACTCTTGCAAGCGGAGTAAAGCGCCAGGCTTCTTCTCTACCTGTAGGAGCCAGATAATTTGTGGTGAGAGTGCTCATTAACCAACTGCACCTTCCATCTGCATTTCAATGAGACGGTTGAGTTCAAGTGCGTATTCCATTGGAAGTTCGCGAGCAATTGGCTCGATAAAGCCACGAACAATCATGGCCATAGCTTCATCTTCGCCTAGACCACGCGACATTAAATAGAAGAGTTGATCATCGCTAATCTTCGAAACCGTAGCTTCGTGACCCATCGACACATCATCTTCGCGAACATCGACATAAGGGTAGGTATCTGATCTAGATATTGAATCGACAAGTAGCGCATCGCACTTAACTGTTGATTTAGAGTGATGAGCACCCTCGTTGATTTGAACAAGTCCACGATAGGAAGTTCGGCCGCCTCCGCGCGCTACTGACTTAGAAATAATTGTTGATGATGTGTGTGGGGCTGCGTGAACCATCTTTGCGCCAGCATCTTGATGCTGACCTTCGCCTGCGAAAGCGATTGAGAGAGTCTCACCCTTTGAATGAGGGCCCATCAACATAACAGCTGGATACTTCATCGTTACCTTGGAACCGATGTTTCCATCAATCCATTCCATGGTTGCACCTTCAGCACATGTAGCACGCTTAGTTACTAAGTTGTAAACGTTGTTCGACCAGTTTTGAATAGTCGTATAACGAACGCGGGCACCCTTTTTGATAATGATTTCTACTACTGCACTGTGCAAAGAATCTGAAGAGTAGATAGGTGCTGTGCAACCTTCAACATAATGCACATATGAATCTTCATCCGCAATAATCAAGGTGCGTTCGAACTGTCCCATGTTTTCGGTGTTGATACGGAAATATGCCTGCAACGGAATATCTACCTTTACACCCTTAGGAATATAGATAAATGATCCGCCGGACCAAACTGAAGTATTTAGCGCTGCAAACTTGTTGTCGCCGACTGGAATAACAGTTCCGAAATACTCTTTGAACAATTCTTCATGTTCGCGAAGTCCAGTATCGGTATCAACAAAGATGACTCCTTGTTGTTCTAGATCTTCACGAATTGAGTGGTAAACAACTTCTGATTCGTATTGCGCTGCGACACCTGAAACTAGGCGCTGCTTCTCTGCTTCCGGAATTCCTAGACGATCGTAAGTATTTTTAATGTCATCGGGTAGGTCTTCCCATGATGTTGCCTGCTTCTCGGTTGAACGCACGAAATATTTGATTGTGTCGAAGAAAATTCCGGTTAGGTCTGATCCCCAAGTTGGCATCGGCTTCTTCTCAAAGAGGTTTAAACCCTTAAGTCTTAAGTCCAACATCCACTGCGGTTCGCTCTTCTTTGATGAAATATCGCGTACAACCTCTTCGTTTAATCCACGGCGTGAATTCGCGCTGACATCGTTCTTATCCGACCAACCGTATTCATAATTTCCGATTCCCTCTAGTCCAGGGTTCTTTGCTAAAACATCACTCATATTAAGCTCGCTTTCCGGATTTACTTAGGTTTTTTGGATTTGGTATGAACGTGGTGCAAACACCG
>CANLTP010000025.1 GCA_947494085.1 Actinomycetota bacterium
TTCCACTGAGGGGCAGCACACGGACTAGTTATTAACTAGAGCGCGCGCTCACCAATTACCACGACTGAAATCATGACTGAATTCTCCCCTGTCACGCTCATTTGGTCAACCCCTGAGTAGAAAATCTCACTATTTAGCAGTTGTTAACCGCAGACCGCGCCCTTCGATGCCGACCCGACGACCTTGGAATATTTAGCCAATACCCCGCGCTTATATTTATGTGGGACCGGCTTGAAATTCTTGCGGCGTTCAATTAATTCAGCTTCATCTACTAATAAATCTAATGTGCGAGCAATTGTGTCAATGCGAATTAGATCACCATCTTTAACGAAAGCAATTGGTCCGCCATCAACGGCTTCTGGCGAAACATGTCCTACACATAGTCCAGTGCTGCCACCGCTAAATCGGCCATCAGTTAATAGCAGAGTTGATTTGCCGAGTCCGGCACCTTTTATTGCACCAGTAATCATTAACATTTCTCGCATTCCTGGTCCACCCTTTGGACCTTCATAACGAATTACGACAACGTCACCGGCTTTGATGGTTCCGTCTTGCAGCGCATCCATAGCAAGTTGTTCGCGTTCGAAAACTCGAGCTGGTCCTTCAAATTTTTCAACACCGATGCCTGCTGTTTTGCAGACTGCGCCCTCTGGTGCGAGTGAGCCACCAAGAATTGTGATTCCCACAGCAGTTGAAACTGGAGATTTAATTGCGTGAAGAACTTCACCATCTGGATCTAGTGGTGCAATATCTGCCAAGTTTTCAGCCATTGTCTTACCAGTAACAGTTAAACAATCTCCATGCAATAGGCCTGCGTCAAGAAGTGCACGAAGAACAACTGGGATTCCACCAACGCGATCGATATCAGTCATAACATATTTTCCAAATGGCTTTAGGTCTCCAAGTAGCGGAACCTTGGAACCAATGCGGTGGAAATCTTCCATAGTTAAATCAACTTCGGCTTCATTTGCGATTGCAAGTAAATGCAGGACGGCGTTTGTAGAACCACCAAGAGCCATAAGAATTGTGATTGCATTTTCAAAGGCCTTCTTAGTCAAGATTTGACGAGTTGTTATTCCCTTGCGAATCAATTCAACAACTGCGGCGCCAGATTTAATTGCGTAGTCATCGCGGCGACGATCCACTGCGGCAGGTGATGCAGAACCTGGAAGTGAAAGTCCAAGTGCTTCACCGATCGCGGCCATTGTGTTTGCCGTGAACATTCCACCACAAGCACCTTCGCCGGGGCAGATTGCGCGTTCAATTTTATCTACTTGTTCCTCTGTTATCAGGCCACGTGCACATGCACCAACGGCTTCAAAGGCGTCAATGATCGTTACATCTTTTCCATCAACTGAACCAGCAAGAGTTGTTCCGGCATAAACAAAAACTGATGCAACATCGATACGTGCTGCCGCCATCATCATTCCGGGAAGTGATTTATCGCAACCGGCGAATGTAACCATTCCATCTAAACGTTCGGCTTGCATAACAGTTTCAACTGAATCTGCAATTACTTCGCGGGATACTAAAGAGAAGTGCATTCCTTCGTGGCCCATTGAAATTCCATCTGAAACTGAAATAGTTCCAAATTGCATTGGGAAACCACCAGCTTCGATAACACCTTTTTTTGATGCTTTAGCTAAGCGATCTAATGAGAGATTGCAAGGAGTAATTTCATTCCACGATGATGCAATACCAATCTGTGGCTTTGCGAAATCTTCATCTTTCATTCCAACTGCGCGCAACATTCCACGTGCTGGTGCCCGCTCGATTCCATCAGTAACTAAACCTGAACGTGGCTTCATGTTGTTGCTCATCTGATTTCCTATCCCTGCCCTAGATGTCTTAATAATAGTTCGCGAACCTTTGCCGCGTCGGCTTGGCCACCAGTTGCTTTCATTACCGCGCCAATAAGTGCACCTGCTGCTGGAATATTTCCACCACGGATACGTTCTGCGGTATCTGGTTGAGCTGCAATAGCCGCTTCGATCGCAACCATGAGCGCTGAATCATCAGATACAACTTTTAGGCCACGCTTCTCAATTACATCTTTTGGTGAACCTTCACCATTGACCACGCCTTCAACAACTTGGCGGGCTAATTTATCTGTTAAATCTCCACTGGTTATAAGTGCAATTATCTCTGCGACGAATGCTGTAGAAATAAGTGAAGTTGGTGCTACTTCTTTCTCATTTGCAAGACGTGAAATCTCACCAAGCCACCAGGTGCGGGCACGTGTTGGTTCGGCGCCAAGCTTTATGGTCTCTTCAACAACATCCACAAGTTCGGCATTAATTAATGAATTCATTTCGGAATCAGGAACGTTCCACTCTTTCTGCAAGCGCTTACGTCGATCGGCTGGATTTTCAGGCAACTTAGCCCGAAGTTCTTCAATCCATTTTGCATCTGGAGTAACTGGAACCAAATCTGGTTCTGGGAAATAACGGTAATCCTCAGCCTGCTCTTTCGAACGACCTGGACGAGTTAAGCCACTCTCTTCTAAGAAGTGACGGGTCTCTTGAATTATGCGTTCGCCAGCTTCAAGACGATTAGCTTGACGTTCAATCTCACCAGTAAGTGCACGTTCAACTGAACGGAGTGAGTTAACGTTCTTAGTTTCGCTACGAGTTCCAAGTAATCCGCTACCCATAGGGGCGAGTGAAACGTTGGCATCACAGCGAAGTGATCCTTGTTCCATCTTTACATCGCTAACGCCAAGTGAGCGAAGGATGTCGCGAAGTTGAGTTACATATGCGCGTGCAACTTGTGGTGCATATTTTCCGGTGCCCGGAATAATGCGAGTAACAATTTCAACTAACGGAATACCAGCACGGTTGTAATCAAGTAGCGAATATTCTGCGCCATGGATTCGACCAGTTGAACCACCGACGTGAAGTGACTTACCGGTGTCTTCTTCCATATGAACACGTTCAATATCTACTCGGAAAGTTTTTGGACCATCATCAGTTTCAATCTCGACATCTAAATAGCCATTAACGCAGATTGGTTCGTCATATTGTGAGGTCTGAAAGTTCTTTGGCATATCTGGATAGAAATAATTCTTACGAGCAAAGCGACTGTAAGGAGCGATTGAACAGTTGAGGGCAAGACCAATCAAAATCGTGCTCTCGATTGCTTTCCCATTTACAACTGGAAGTGCTCCTGGAAGTCCTAAACAAACTGGACAGGTCTGAGTATTTGGTGATGCACCGAATTCAGTTGCGCAAGAGCAGAACATCTTAGAATTTGTATTTAATTCAACGTGAACCTCTAAGCCAAGTGTTGGCTCGTATTTTTCAGTTGCACCTTTATAGTCGAGTGTCATTTTTGACCTGCTAAATCTGGAGCATTTGAAAGTATTGGCTTTCCCCACTTAGAAAGTAGAGCAGCTTCTAGCGTTCCACCAACACGATAAAAACGATCATCTTGCATAACTGGTGCCATGATTTGAAGACCAACTGGAAGTCCATCTTCATCTGCAAGACCAACTGGAAGGCTCATGCCACCAATACCAGCCATGTTTACTGGAATTGTTGCGATGTCACTTAAATACATAGCAACTGGATCATTGCTCTTCTCCCCGATTTTAAATGCTGTTGTCGGGGTTACTGGTGAAATCAAAACATCTGCTTTAGCAAAAGCATTATCAAAGTCCTGCTTTACAAGTGTGCGAACCTTCTGCGCTGAACCGTAATAAGCATCGTAGTAACCAGATGAAAGTGCATATGTTCCAAGAATGATTCGACGTTTAACTTCCTTACCAAAACCGGCCTCGCGAGTAGCGCTCATTACTTCTTCTGCGCCTTTACTTCCATCATCGCCGACTCGTAAGCCATAACGCATGGAATCAAAGCGGGCCAAGTTAGAAGATGCTTCAGATGGTGCAATTAAATAATAAGCAGCAAGTGCGTATTCAAAGTTAGGGCAAGATACTTCAACTATTTCGGCACCAGCAGCAACTAATAATTCAATTGATTCAGCGATGCGAGCACTTACACCAGCTTGAAAACCTGAGCCGCTTAACTCTTTGATTACGCCAATCTTCATACCCTTAACATCAAGGCGCTTTGCCGCAGCAACAATTTGTGGAACAGGTGCATTGATACTTGTTGAATCGCGTTCATCATGTCCGGCAATTGCTTCATGTAATAGTGCGGTATCTAAAACGGTTCGTGCAAATGGCCCAACTTGATCTAGACTCGATGAGTATGCAACTACGCCGTAACGAGAAACTGCACCGTAAGTTGGTTTAACTCCAACAATTCCAGTTAGTGCTGCTGGTTGGCGAATTGATCCACCGGTATCTGTTCCAATTGCAAGTGGCGCTTCGAATGCCGCAACAGCTGCTGCAGATCCTCCACTTGAACCACCAGGAGTTCTGGTTAAGTCCCAAGGATTTTGTGTGGTGCCATAAGCAGAATTTTCAGTCGATGAACCCATTGCGAATTCATCCATATTTGTTTTACCAAGAATTACAACGCCTGCTGCCTTTAACTTTGCAACAACAGTTGAGTCATAAGGTGGACGCCAACCTTCAAGAATCTTTGATCCGGCAGTTGTTGGTATGCCTTTCTGAGCCAAAATATCTTTAACTGCAATTGGCACTCCCGCTAATGGAGAAAGTTTCTCACCACTTGCTCGCTTCTTATCGATTGCGCCTGCTTGTTCTAGCGCGCCTGCGTTATCGATATGTAAAAATGCATGAATCTTGCCGTCAACAGAAGCAATTCGATCTAAATGTTGTTGGGTAAGTTCTACCGAAGAAATTTCTTTTGCTGCAAGAGCGCTAGCCATTTCGGCTGCAGTTGAGTGAATATTTGTCATTCTTCACCAAGGATTTGTGGAACTTTAAAGCGATCTTCAGCCTGCGCAGGAGCCCCTGAAAGGGCTTCATCATTTGTAAGACTTGGCTTTACAACATCATCACGAAAAACATTTGACATCGAAAGTGGGTGTGAAGTTGGTGCAATGTCGGCAGTTGCGACTTCTTGAACGCGCTTTACTGCGCCAAGTATCTGTTCTAATTCGCTAGCCATGTGATCTAACTCGGCGGGCGTCATTTCAATGCGGGCCAGCTTTGCTAGGTGTGCGACATCATCGCGAGAAATTGCGGCCATAGTCGAACCTTATCGTGAGCCAGTGCTTACTAATAAATTGAAATTATGCGCGAATCTGGCCAGAGCCAGTAACAATCCAAGTTGTAGTGGTCATTTGCTCTAACCCCATTGGTCCACGGGCATGAAGTTTCTGATTTGAGATCCCAATCTCTGCTCCAAATCCCATCTGCTCGCCATCTGTGAATCTGGTCGATGCATTAACCATCACGGCTGCGCAATCGCTTAGTGCGATAAATTTTGCAGCATTTGATTCGGATTCAGTAACAATCGCTTCAGTATGTTTCGTTCCATATTTAGCAATATGGTCAGAAGCTGCAAGCAAATTTGGAACAATTGCAACATTCATTTCTAGCGCATTGTATTCAGTGGACCAGTTAGCTTCATTTGCGATACTTACATCCACGTTATTTGCTTGGGCAATCTTTGCGGTTGCTGAATCCACATTTAATTTAACTTTAGCCTCACGGAGTGCTGAAAGTGCGGTTGGCAAAAACTTTACTGCAACACTTTCGTGAACCAGAAGCGTTTCTGCGGCATTGCAGACACTTGGCCGATGTGTCTTTGAATTTATAACAATTGGAAGCGCTTTAGTTAAGTCTGCATCGGAATCAATATAAACGTGGCAAACACCAGCGCCCGTTTCAATCGTTGGAACAGTCGAGTCATCAACAACTGTGCGAATCAAAGCCGCACTTCCCCGCGGAATAACGAGATCAACTTTGCCACGTGCATGTAGCAAAGCTGCAACAGTGGATCTATCATTTGATGGCACTAGTTGAATTACATCTGGTGAAATATTGGTTTTACTCAAAGCCCGGCGCATAACAGTTACGAGAACTTGATTGCTATTTGCAGCACTCGATGATCCGCGAAGCAAAGCTGTATTTCCTGACATCAATAAAATTACCGCGGCATCAACAGTGACATTTGGGCGGGCTTCATAAACCATTCCAACAACACCAAATGGAACGGTTACCTGCTTAAGGTGCAGACCATTTTCTAAAGTGCTTTCGCGCAAAGTTTTCCCAAGTGGGCTCTGCAACTTCGAAACGGATTGTGCGCCATCTGCCATACCTGAAACTCGCGAAGCGGTTAATAGCAATCGATCTTGCATTGATTCCGCCATGCCATCTCGAACCGCATTCGCCATATCTTCGGCATTCGCAGCCAAAATTTCAATCTCACTTGCACGTAATTCATCTGCAATTCGAATTAGTGCTTCCACTCTATCGCCATCAGTTGCTGCAATAAGTGTGCGCGCAGCTAACCGAGCTTTATCAGCTAATTCGGCAATCATCGCGGTGGCTTCCATGTTCCTAGCCTAGAGCCTTCTACCCTTCTCTCATGAGACGTTTATTGCGAGTGCTACGAAATACTGTAATTGTCCTAATCGCTTTAGCGGTTGCCCTAACTGGATTTACAAGATTCATTCATTACCCAAATCCAATTGCTGCAATAAAGCTTGGGCTAGCACCAGCATCAAAAACTCCGACCCTGATGCCGTGGCACACGATTGATCCCTCAGATAATCCAATTGCCTGGCCAACTAGCACTGAAGCAACGCCTGAAACAGTTGCCTGGAAAGGCAAGCAAATCAAATGGCAAGACTTCCTAGATCGTACGAATACAAATGCTTTCTTGTTAGTTCGAAATGGCGTAATCACTTACGAATATTACAAACCTGGATTTAGCGAATCCTCTCAACTTCCTTCTTACTCTGTTTCGAAAACAATGACATCAATCATTGCTGGTCAATTAATTGCTGAAGGTAAGTTGAAAGAGAGCGATACCTTTGTTAAGTATTTCCCAGAGTTAAAGACCGGAACCTCTTTCGACCGAGTAACCGTTCAAACACTTCTTGATATGCAAGCTGGGGTTGGAGTTTCAGATAATTATCCAACTGGTCCTGCTGGATGGGGCGTAGCAATTGCGCAGATGTATGCCACCACTGATATCGATTGGTTTATGAAGAACAACCGCAAAATGGCTTTCGAACCTGGTTCTAAATCTGAATACCGCAGCGTAGATACCATGATGATTGGAATGATTATTAAGGCCATTACTGGAACAACTATCGCTGAATACTTCAGCGAAAATGTTTGGAAACCTATTGGTGCAAAGTATCCAGCAACCTGGAATGTTGATCGTGTTGGCGGAATTGAAAAAACATTCTGCTGTTTCAACGCAACTGCCAGAGATTATGCCCGTGTTGGCTTAGCTGTAATTAATGGCGGTCAAGCTGGTGCAAAACAAATTATTGATCCAGTCTGGTTAAAGCGAATGACAACTCAGGTTACAACACTTGATCGTAATTGGGGCTACGGTGCGTTTGTCTGGCATCCATTCCCAGAAATATCCCTAGCAGAAGGGTTGCATGGACAATACATTTTCATGAATCCTAAAACCAGAACTGTGATTGTGAAGCTTTCAGATAATCCGACGGGACAAGATGAGGATCAAGCTACTGCCGAAGTGTTGCTTGGAGTATCTAACAAACTCAATTAAAACTTAGTTAGAGCTAAAGAGCGTTCCAACATCTTTTCCGGAGAGCGCATCATCTAGATGTTCTAAATCTGTTAGCAGCATGCTGGCGCCACTTGATGTCGCAATTTCAGCAGCTTGAATCTTTGTGATCATTCCCCCGCTACCAACGCCTGAAGAACCTACGCCGCCAATTTCGATATCGGCCAAGTCAGCAAAGTTTGTAACTTTTGCAATTCGGTTTGCTCCTGCTTGAGTTGGAGGTGCATCATAAAGTGCATCGATATCAGAAACTAGAACAAGTAAATCTGCGCCAATAAGTTGAAGCACTAGAGCGGCTAAGCGATCGTTATCGCCAAGACGAATTTCTTCAGTTCCAACAGAGTCGTTTTCATTGATAATTGGAACAACACCAAGTTCAAGTAAGCGGAGAAGTGTGCGCTTTACATTCTCTTTGTGTAAGTCACGAGATAAATCATCGCCAGTCACAAGCACTTGGGATGCGACGATGTTGTGGCGGGTGAATTCAGCGCTGTATTTAGCAATGAGCAATCCTTGGCCAACTGATGCAGATGCTTGTTGGGTTGCAAGATCTGTTGGTCGCTCGGTTAACCCAAGTGGCGCCATTCCGGCAGCGATTGCCGCTGAAGTAACAACAATTACCTCTTTGCCTTGACCTTTTAGATTTGCAACAACATCAACAAGTTTTGTTACTGCGCTGCCATTTAGTGAAGTTCCAGCATCACCAGTTAACGATGAAGAACCAACTTTGATAATTATGCGTTTAGCGCTCATTACTTATCCTCAGAGATCGCTTCCACAACTACTCGTGGATCCTTTGGATTCTCAGTGTTGTATTCCCACTGCATTGCAATTTCATCTTCACTTAATTGATCATCAACTAAATCTTCGATGTAACGACCAGCCCATGGTGATTCCAAACGAAGATCGCCACCGCGAGGACCAGCAAGTAATTCTGCTCCAGCTTCAATCGAAGGCTCCCAATCGAAGATTACGGCGTTGTCGCCCTCACCAATTCGAACTTCATCTTTCGCCTTTGCACCCTTTTTGAACAATTCTTTTTCAACACCCAACGTTGCAAGGCGGTCGGCCAAGTAACCAATTGCTTCAGCATTGCCGAAATCTGTCTGCTTAACCCAACGAACTGGTTTGTCACCAATAACAGTGAACGAACCATCAGCATTTGCAGTAACGGAGAATTGTGAATTTCCAACAGCAACTGGACGCAGAACAATTCGTGCCTTCTCAACAAGAGCTTCAGCTTTACGAGCCTCTTGAATAATTCGTGCCATTGCGTAGTTAAGTTCAGTTAAACCAATATGTGATGCCGCAGAAATTTGATAGACCTGATATCCGCGAGCTTCCAGAATTGGTTGCACCATATCGGCCATCGCTTTTCCATCTGGTAAGTCAACCTTATTTAGCGCAATTAAACGTGGGCGCTCTGAAAGTCCACCGTAATGTGAAAGTTCTTCTTCGATGATGTCGAAATCTTTAACTGGATCGCGATCAGTTTCTAAAGTTCCGCAGTCAAGAACATGAACAAGCGCCGCACATCGTTCTACGTGACGCAAGAATTCGAGCCCAAGTCCTTTACCTTCTGATGCACCTGGGATAAGTCCCGGAACATCTGCAACTGTGAAGCGGGTATCGCCAGCCTGAACAACACCAAGGTTTGGTGCAAGAGTTGTAAATGGATAGTCCGCAATCTTTGGTTTTGCAGATGAGATAGATGCAATTAGCGATGACTTTCCTGCGGAAGGAAATCCAATTAAACCAATATCTGCAACGCTCTTTAATTCAAGAGTAAGTGTGCGCTCTTCACCTGGCTCACCTTTGAGTGCGAATCCTGGTGCGCGACGTTTCGATGATGCTAAACCTGCGTTACCAAGTCCGCCTTTTCCACCCTGCGCAGCAATAAAACGTGTTCCAAATCCAACTAAATCTGCAAGCACAGTTCCAGTTGAATCTTTTATAACTGTTCCATTTGGGACGTGGAGAATTAAATCTTTACCCTCTTTGCCATTGCAGTAATCGCCGTAACCAAGTGAACCGTTGGTTCCACGACGATGTGGTGAATGGTGAAAATCTAAAAGTGTTGTTGTGTCTTGATCAACGATAAGAATTACATCGCCACCACGACCGCCGTTACCGCCATC
>CANLTP010000026.1 GCA_947494085.1 Actinomycetota bacterium
AATGCTGAGATGCCAGTATTACATCGTGGACAAGAAGAATAGCGGAGTTGGCGTATTAGATAAAGCCGTAAAAATCCTGGCCTGCTTGGAAGCTGGCCCCCATTCACTCTCTGAACTTGTCGCCGCAACTGGTATCGCCCGCCCAACAGCACACCGGCTGGCCGTTGCCCTGGAATTCCACCGTATGGTTTCGCGTGATTATGCCGGAAGATTTATTCTCGGACTGCGCTCCTCTGAACTCGCATCTGCCGCTGGCGAGGATCGTTTACTGGCCGTTGCCGGTGCCGCGCTAAGCGCACTGCGTGATGCGACTGGAGAAAGTTCTCAGCTATACCGACGCCAAGGCGATCAACGAATCTGTGTTGCAACTGCGGAACGATTGACTGGGCTTCGAGATTCAGTGCCGACTGGAACTGTTTTAACTATGCAAGCTGGCTCTGGTGCACAAATACTTCTAGCCTGGGAAGATGCTGACAAATTACATCGAGCATTAACTAATTCTAAATTCACTGCCGCATCGCTTGCTGCAGTTCGGCGAAGAGGTTGGGCACAATCTGTTGGTGAACGTGAAGCCGGAGTTGCTTCAGTTTCAGCACCGGTTCGTGGGCCAAATAACAAAGTTATTGCCGCGGTAAGTATTAGCGGACCAGTTGAAAGATTGGGCCGTCAACCAGGGCGAATTCACGCTGCTGCCGTTGTCGCAACCGCTGCAAGGTTGACTGAGCATTTAGCTAAAAAGTAGCGGCACATCAGACTTTTTTGCCAGTTTCACACTATAAATTACTAAGATTCCAATGTGCAGAGCTCGCCAGAAATCCTAAAAGCTCTCGAGAATGAATCGATAGAAATTCTTCGAGAGACCGCCGCTTCGTTTGCCAAGCCGGTGATGCTCTATTCAATTGGAAAAGATTCTTCAGTCTTATTGCATCTGGCCCGCAAGGCCTTCTATCCAGCCCCAATTCCATTTCCACTTTTACATATAGATACCACTTGGAAATTTAAAGAGATGATTTCCTTTCGCGATGAAGTTGTCAGTAAATATGGTTTGGAATTAATCGTTCATACTAATCAAGAGGGCGTGCAAGAAGGAGTAACTCCATTTACAAGAGGAATCTCGGAATACACCCGAATCATGAAAACTGTAGGACTTCGCCAAGCCCTTGATAAATATGGCTTTGACGGTGCAATTGGTGGATCGCGTCGAGATGAAGAGAAGAGCCGTGCGAAGGAGCGAATCTTTAGTGTTCGCGAAGCTGGCCACCGATGGAATCCAAGAGAGCAACGTCCAGAACTTTGGCGCACTTACAACACTCGCCTTCGCCCAGAACAATCAATGCGAATTTTCCCAATTTCGGATTGGACTGAATTAGATGTCTGGCATTACATAAGTCAGAATGACATTCCAATCAATCCTCTCTACTTTGCAAAAGAGCGGCCTGTGGTTTGGCGTGGTGACCAGATGCTTATGGTCGATGATGAAAGATTCCCGTTGATTAATGGCGAAACCCCAGAGAATCGATTAATTCGATTTAGAACTTTAGGCTGCTATCCCCTGACCGCAGCAGTTGAATCAACTGCAACAACTATCGGTGAAGTTTTAGCAGAAGTATCGGAAGTTAAATTATCTGAACGTGCCACCCGATTAATTGATGGCGATAAAGAAGATTCAATGGAGAAGAAGAAAACCGAGGGCTATTTCTAATGGCTACTCCAAAGACTAAACCGCTAATCCGCCTCTTAACTTGTGGCAGCGTTGATGATGGAAAATCAACACTAATCGGCCGACTGCTTGTGGAAACGGACAGCATTCCCCATGACACAGTTGCAACCGCAAGAAGTGTTCGTCGTGGCGGTTCAACAATTGCTGCCGGAGAAATTGATTTCTCACTTTTAACTGATGGACTTGAAGCAGAGCGCGAGCAGGGAATCACAATTGATGTTGCATATCGCTCTATGTCGCTTCTAAATGGCAGCAGATTGATAATTGCAGATGCACCTGGCCACGAGCAATACACGCGAAATATGGCAGTAGCAGCATCTAGATCAGATGTTGCACTCGTTCTACTTGATGCCGCCCGAGGAGTTAGATCACAGACCCTTAGACATTTAACAATTTGCGCCCTGATGGGAGTTAGCCGGGTCGCAATAGTTATTAATAAATTAGATGTGTTTGATTATTCAAAAGAGAAGTTTGAAGAGATTTCTGCTCAGATTGCTCCTGCCGTGGCCCGACTAAACATCGGCGAACACGCAATTATCCCAGTGAGTGCATTGGTCGGAGATAACGTGGTTTTCAAGGGCAACAATCTGGATTGGTATACCGGACCCACTCTTCTCGAATACATTCAAAATCAGAATTTAGCCGAGGATGCAATGACCAGCCCGCACTTTGGAATTCAATATATTTCCAGAGTAGATACCTTCCGCGGATTAGCTGGAACTTTAGTAAATGGAAAATTCAAAGTTGGCGATGAAGTTGTAATTCTGCCAAGTAAGAAGAAGGCAACGATTGCAAAAATGGTCACCTTCGATGGTGAATTAACCAGTGCTGGTCACGAGCAGACTCTAAATATCGTTCTCGAACCTGAAGTAGATGCCGCCCGCGGCGATGTCCTCCATCTCGCAACTAATGCAAAACCACCAGCAGATAGATTTACTGCAAATATTGTCTGGCTCGGTGAATCTGAACTTATTCATAGCCGCTCTTATCTATTGATTTCGGGATCAACTTCAACACCTGCAATTGTGACAACCATTAAACATAAAATAAATATTGAATCAGGTGAGCATGATTCTGCTCGGGTATTGAAAATGAATGAGATTGGTGTTGTAGAGATTGCCACTGACTCTCCGGTTGCGCTCTCTAATTACAGCGATTCGCGCGAGACCGGTAACTTTATTCTGGTTGATCGCTCTACTTTAAATACAGTGGGCGCTGGAATGATTGTGCATGCGCTGCGCCGCTCTGAAAATGTGACAGAGCAAGCTTATGAAATTAACGCAGAAAAGCGTGCGGCCCAGAAAGGCCAGGTTGGCAAAGTTCTCTGGTTCACTGGATTGAGTGGTTCTGGTAAGTCAACTATTGCTAATGAACTTGCGAAGGAGCTTTACGCACTTGGTCGACATGTTTACGTTCTAGATGGCGATAACCTGCGACTTGGTTTGAATAAGGATTTAGGTTTTGCTAAAGAGGACCGCGCTGAGAATGTTCGAAGAGTCTCTGAAGTCGCAAAGTTAATGATGGATGCTGGTCTAATTGTGATTGTTGCACTCGTAAGCCCATTCCGCGTTGACCGCGATCAAGCACGTGAATTATTTGAACCAGGTAAGTTCATTGAGGTTTGGGTTAATACCCCGGCTGAATTGTGCGCAAAGCGAGATCCAAAAGGTCTCTATAAGAAAGCTGCAGCCGGCGATTTACCTAATATGACCGGTATTGGCCAAGAGTATGAAGCGCCGCTTAAAGCCGAGATAGTTCTAGACGGCACACTTGAATTGAAAGTGAATACCGAGATTGTCATGGAGATTGCGAAATGATGACTTGGTTACCGTTTGCACTTGCTGGTGCTGTTGCTCAATTGGTTGATGGCTCACTTGGCATGGGCTTTGGCTTAACAAGTTCAACCCTTCTTCTAACCCTTGGTGCATCTGCTGCCGTTGCTTCAGCTGCAGTTCATTTTGCAGAAATTGGCACAACCCTTGCCTCTGGCGTGTCTCATTGGCATCGTGAAAACGTAGACAAAAAAATTCTTATCCGCCTTGCAATCCCTGGTGGCATCGGAGCCGCACTTGGCGCAACATTCCTGTCCTCAATTGACTTAACAAATGGAAGAATCTTCATCTCCACAATTCTCATGTTGCTTGGTTTTATTCTCGTTTACCGACATATCTTTAAAGCGAATCAGCCGAACTTGGTTGAGATTTCTAATCCTAATTATTTAACTTATCTTGGTTTCACAGGTGGTTTCGTAGATGCATCTGGCGGTGGCGGTTGGGGACCGGTTGTTACGCCTACTTTGATGGCCACGACTCAAACTGATCCTAGAAAGATTATTGGAACAGTAAGCGCTGCTGAATTCATTGTTGCGGTTTGTGCAAGTCTGGCCTTCTTGGCAAATATTGCACGTCTAGATATTGATTGGGCTGCAGTTGGCGGACTAGCACTTGGCGGAATTTTGATGGCTCCAATTGCAGCGAAACTTGTTTCCTGGTTGCCAAAAAGACAACTTGGAATTTTTGTTGGTGTGGCAATTATTTTGATTAATGGAGTTCGACTAATCGGATGATAAATTGAAAAAACTGATAATTCATCCAGGTTTTCATAAGACTGGAACAACAGCGCTACAGCAAGCGTTGAGTGAGGTCCGACATCAGTTATTGGAAGCCGAAATTATTTACCCGCATACTGCAGGTAATGCACATCATCGAGCGGCTTGGTCGATAATAGAGAAAACCTGGGGTTGGAAAAAACGAGGTGGCAGATCGACTACTCCGATTGAATGGAAAAAATTAGAGAAAAAAATAGGTTCTAGGAAAGATACGGCGATTATCAGTAGTGAGTTCTTCGCGGAAGCTGACCCTATGCAATTGGCGAATTTAGCAAAGCGGCTTGAAGGGATTGATGTCCGAGTGATCTTCACTTGGCGACCACTTCCCTTTATGTTGGCAAGTTCCTATCAACAGTATTTGAAATATGGGTTGAAGAAATCTTATTCAGAATGGCTGGATTCAATTTTTGAAGTTCCAGGCGAAGCAAAATTCACCCCATCCTTCTGGAAGCGAAATCTGCATGGTGATGTTGTAGCCCGCTGGGCCGAAACTTTTGGAGCAGAGAACGTCTCACTGATAGCAGTAGATGAATCTAATCCAGGATATCTTTATGAAACTTTTGCAGAACTTGCTGGCATCCCAAAAGGAATTTTGAGAGAGCCTGCACATTTAGAGATGAATCGCTCCCTTACTTTCACAGAGGCGGCGCTTTTGCTGGAGATTAATCGGACTTATCCAAAAGATCTCGATTGGGATTCGTATGAAATATTTATTCGAAAGGGAAATATCAAAGCGCTTACTTCTTCCGATAAACATGAAGGCACTGATGAGAAGATTTTGACACCAGAGTGGGCTATCGCCAAAGCGGCAGAGCTAAATTTACAGAACGTGGCGAAGATTAAGTCTCTAGGAATTAAGGTCATTGGAAATCTTGACCGAAGTGACTTCTCGAAAATTCCAACTGGATTGAATGCACCAGTTACTACTATTTCAATTGAAACCGTGGCAAGGTCCATGATCGGTGTTGATATGAGTTCACTTCATAAGATGCACGGCAAAGCGATTTCGAAAGAATTCTTTCACCGTGCAAAAAGAGCGCTCAAGCGACGTTTACATCTTAATTAAAATTTTCCTGCACCTAGGTGTTGTAGCCCCGACGGGATTCGAACCCGCGTAGCTGGCTTGAGAAGCCAGAGTCCTAGGCCACTAGACGACGGGGCCGAGATTTATTGCTATTAAGTTTTTAACTACTTTTTACTGCGCTGGGGTACCAGGACTCGAACCTAGACTTACTGAACCAGAATCAGCAGGGCTGCCAATTACCCCATACCCCAATAAATTTAATTTTGACTGCGCAAGGATACCTGAATGGAAAGCTTAAAATTACCGAGCTTTGTAGAATTTCGTGCGGCCCTTCCAATTATCTAAATACCTGTCCGCTGGGCTTTTTAGCACGTCTTCAATAAGCGTTGCATACACGTCTCTGAAGTCCGTTGTTACGGATAAATCTCCGTCCACTAGCTTTGAAAGCGAAGGTTGGTCCCCATAGAAACCACCTTTAATTTTATCTCCGATTATAAACATTGGCCCCGAAGTTCCGTGATCCGTTCCCTTAGAAGCATTTCCTACTACGCGACGACCGAATTCACTGTAAACAAGGACGACAACATCTGATCCATGTTTAGAACCCTTTAAATCTGTCATAAACTTTTCTATTGAAGAAGAAACTGAACCGAGCAAAATTGATTGTGCGTTTGCTTCATTTGCATGGGTATCGAACCCGCCAAGCGATACCGACCAAACCCTCGTTGGTGCATCTGCCTGAATAAGTTTCGAAACTATATTTAATTGCTGAGTTAAATTTGAATCACCACCAGCATTTCCACCATTGATTGTTGGAAGCTCAATCTCTGCTGCTTCTGGTTTCTTTAAAATTGGAGTAATTTTCTCTGAAATATTGAAAAGATCCTTCATGCTATTTGCAGCGAGTGATCGCAATTTTGAATCTGATGTTGATGGCAAGCTAAGTTTTCTAAAATCTGCGCCGATTGTTCCTTGAGGAATTACCAAACCTCCAAGTGGTAACGCAGAACCAACCTTCTTTTCGCCCGCTAGAAGTGGTGGAAGAACAGACCCAAGACTGATTGCCAACATTGGATCATCAGGTTGCGAATCTATCCACCTTCCAACCCATCCTGATTTTGAATGAGTCTTTGGACTACCAGATTGCCACTTCGCCATTGAGGAGAAATGTGAACGATCTGGACTTGGATAACCAGCGCCGCGAACAATCGCTACTTTCCCGCCCTTCCAAAGATTCGCTATTCCAGTCATCGCAGGATTTAATCCGTACTGCGAATCTAACTGCAGAATACTTTCTTGCTTGTATGAAATATCCGGCCGAGAGCTGTAGTAAATCGGATCTTTAAATGGAATAACAGTATTCAATCCATCATTACCACCATACAAAGTTACTATCACCAGAATAGGAGTTCCGGATGCTAGCGGACGAGAACTTGCTGCTGCTGCAATTTCTTCAATTGATAGACAGGCTGCTGCTGCTCCAATGCTGGTCCCAGCGGTGAGTTGTAAAAACTTGCGACGAGTAACGGTATCCATCAGGCACTCACCAAATATTCTGGGCTGCAAATTGCTAACAGGATTAGGCGCTTTGAACTCTTAACATTTCCTTCAAGCGCTGCTTTTGTTCTAGCGCTCCATTCAACGACTCCTAATAAGTCGGCAGTTTTCTGGACTCGCTCCCCTGGTGTTAAATTTTCAATTGGCGAGAGATCGCCTTGCGCTACAAGCCAAGTAGCAAAACTGGCTCTAAATTGCGCACTGGCTGATGAAAGCCAAGCATCATCAGTAGGCCAGCCACCAACATTGGGTGGGTCGAAGGGAACTTGTGCTAACTTATTTAAAAAGTTTAATAGCGCAGAATTCTTACTCAACTTTGATGGCGTGATATTTAGCGCACGACATACCGCAACGAACCATTCAACAGGTGATTTAACTAATTCATATCGCGAGTCCCTCATGGCCTCACTTGAAGCAAGTGCAAGAAGTAACTCTCTAATTTCACGGCCTTCAAAGGCGCTCTCAATTTTAGTGTTAGCCGGCAATGCATATTGACTAGACATATATCTGAACCAAACTCGCTCGGTGATAAAGCGTTTGGAGTTCGGTTGGGATACCAAGAATTTTCCGGCAGAAGTGCGATCAAAATTTTGCGATACTCCAAGGATGCTCTTGCTCCCGTTATCGAATCTATTCTTTTTAAAGCTAACTTCTCCGCTAGTTCGGGCTACCTGAATTCCAGTCAGTGCGCGGGAAAGTTCCTTGACATCAGTTTCAGAATAACGGCCAACGCCCAAAGTGAAAAGCTCCATCAACTCGCGCGCTAGGTTTTCATTCGGCGATTTTGCCGTATTTTCCTGACCATCAAGCCAAAATTGAAGTGCCCCGTCATCCAGCATCGCCGTTACCATTTCATCAAAATTTCCAAGCGCATATTTCTGCAGTGTTTGATGTTGCTTATACATAGGTAATGCAAAATTCAATTTCTTAATTGAGGTTGCCCAATGGCCATGCCAGAACCAAGTTGCTTTTTCTTGTAGCGAAAAGTCTGCCAACACCATGCGGTCTAGCCACCATGTTGTTAACTCATTATTTTGTCTACGCAATTCGCTGCTGTAACTGGCGCGTTTCGGGTCATCAGGTGATGGGCGTTGCCCAAGATCTGTAAGTTCTAATTGAGGAACGTTCATCAGCCCTAAATCTGTTCCAGAATTTGCGAATAACTTCTCACGTGTGGCTGGCACTCCAGCGCTGATTGCGCTTGCAAATTCACCGGGACGCGGACCGAACCCAAATCGATGAAAGAGGCGGGCGGTTTCTAGGCGAGTTATATCCACTCGCGAATGTTATTTGAATAAAAGTAAAAAAGAGTTCTCAGGTGGTGAACTCAAGGCAAATTCTAAGTATCGCGCCGTGAGATTACTTAATTGAAGCCACAATCCGCTCGAGGGAGCGTTCGCGACCAAGGAGTTCTAGCGATTCAAACAGAGGTGGCGAAATATGGCTTCCGGTCACAGCGATTCGAATCGCACTAAAGGCAATCCGCGGCTTGAGTCCTAAACCTTCAATTAGCGCGGTTTTTAGCGCTTCGTAAATAGTTTCATGATCCCAACTAGCAAGACCCTTTAGAACTTCGTCGGTCTTCTTTAAAACTATTTGTGACTGCTCATCTTGGATCTTTGGCAGCTCTTCACTATCAACTGCAAACTTGGTAACAAATAAGAACTTGAGCATCTGTGAAACCTCAGCCAAAGTTGCAATCCGTTCTTGAATAATTGGCAGCGCACTCTTCACAACTTCTAGCTCTTCTGGTGTTCCAGAAATAACGCCATCCTTTACTAGGAATGGTGTGGTTCGCTTTAGCAATTCATCAAGTGTGAGTTCGCGAATCTTGTCGCCATTTATTGCCTCGAGCTTCTTCATATCAAAGCGTGCCGGGCTGGAGTGAACGCGCTCAACCGTAAAGAGTTCAGTTAACTCTTTCATCGTTACATTTTCACGATCATCACCAGGAGACCAACCAAGAAGAGCTAAGTAATTACAGATTGCCTCTGGCAAGAAACCACGTTCGCGATACCAGGCGATTGAAACTTCACCATTTCGCTTGGAAAGCTTGGCATTATCTTGACCCATAACAAATGGCAGGTGAGCGAAAGTTGGGTAATCAGATTCAGCAACGCCCATTGCTTGGTAAACCCGAATTTGGCGAGGTGTTGAAGATAATAAATCTTCGCCGCGCAGAACATGAGTAATTTTCATCATGATGTCATCAACCGCAACCGCAAGGGTATAAAGCGGAGAACCATCGCCGCGAACTAGAACAAAGTCTGGAACGAAATTATGATCGAAGGTAACATCGCCGCGAATCGAATCATTGAATGTTGTAGAGCCATCTGGCATGCGCATGCGCAATACCGGCAATCTTCCTTCGCTCTTATATTTTGCTAAATCATCTGAACTAATACTTCGGCACTTGCCGTCATAGCCAGGTGCAACATTTGCAGCTTTCTGCGCTTCGCGTCTTGCTTCTAATTCTTCCGATGAGCAATAGCAATGATAGGCATCGCCTTGAGCTAAAAATTTTGCAGACCATTCGGCATAAATATCTAGACGTTGGCTCTGTAAATAAGGACCGTAAGGACCACCAACTTCTGGACCTTCATCCCAATCCAGGCCAAGCCATTTCAAAGTATCTTGTGCAGCTTTTATATATTCATCCGTAACGCGTTCGCGATCGGTATCTTCGATTCTAAAAATAAATTGGCCACCTGTGTGACGCGCATAAGCC